>JAJPXW010000047.1:2876-10678 GCA_021205255.1 Burkholderiales bacterium | reverse complement strand
ACATTCTCAAATAACAACTATTTTCACTTTTTAGAGAGAAAATATATTTAATGAATTTAAATTGCCCACACACCCCGCCTGTATTGGGCTGATATCCCCCTAGGGTTCGATTGGAAGGGCTTTTTTCTAGCTAATTTTTACTATTTTCTACCCCTTTCTAAGTAGTTCCTCCCTCACCCCTTCGTGTCGCCCTAAATTCTCTAACTTCGGTCTCGGCTTCTTCCTTACTGACTAATGAAGTAATTAAAACTAGTCTTTCGAGGCCTTCTCTTTGTTCTTCTCCGTTTCTCCTTTTCTCCGTTTATTCGTTTCTGCGTTTCTTTGTTACTTTGTTACTTTCATTTCTTGCAACTCTCTAATCTATGAGAACTATGAGAAGAGGTTTGCAATGGCCATGCACTTCTTTTGTGCAAGTCCGTAGATGCAGCCTTTTAATGCTCTTTCTGCTAAATTTCTGTAACTTTCGAGGAGTCATTCATGATCACTATCCATACTGTTCTTAATCTCTGTTTCCTCACAGGTTGCGGCTTCCTTATTGGATTCACTGATTCCAGCATCTATTGGGGCATCATTCCCATCATTATCGGCACTTATATTGGGTGCTGGTACAGTCAGTTCGCTAAGGCCTTATCGGCCGAGAACGTCTCGCCCTTACTACGGGAAAAATTATTGCAAGCTATAAGGACACTGGCTTTCATGTGGCTTTTCATCTCAGTTTGTTTCGTGTTAATCGGCTATTTCTCAGCCCACTACATCTCAAATAATCTTTCACTGTAAATATCCCCAACTTCCTCTTCTGGCCCAAAGAGCCAAAGTATTTAGAATGGCTCTGTTTGTTTTAGCTGTACCACTATGAAAATTCTGTCCGCTACTTTTAGCAACCTTGCTCCTTTTAAGGGAACCTGGAAAATAGACTTCACAGATCCGGCCTACGCACAAAATCCATTTTTTGTTTTCTTTTCCGATTCCCCAGCTCTCTCGACGGCAATTTCAGATGCCATCAGCTTGGCTCTTTTCGGAACGACCTACGATCTACATAATGAGGAAAAAACAGCGACGGCTCCCTTTACAGACCCCTCTAAAAAGTTGTGGAGCAAAGTCGTGTTCTCAGTTGGAAATGCTACCTACACAGCGCAATGGACAGCTGAACCAAATAAAAAACTAGCTGATGGGCAAGTCAAGCTCATGGACGGTAACGGGGTCAATCTATTAAAAGTCGGTGAAGGCGCAAAGCTTGCAATCCATAAAATAATAGGCACGACCTATTCAGGCTTTACTAAGCTCTTTTGCCTTGCGCCAGCTAAGTTTGGAGAATTTCTTCCTTCTCCAAGTGACTTGAAGCAAATTATGCACACTCACATTTGGGATAACAGCCTATTGCCACTTCTTCCTTCGCTGACTAGCAACATCGCAAGGCAGAAAAAAACGGCAGCCGATGTCTCAAAGCGCATGGTTGAAGCCTGTCACTACCTTAGTCGGGAAGAAGAAGCCCAATTATTTAGGAACCTAAAGAGTAGCCAAGACCGGATTAATTCACTTAAAAAGATAACAACGGACAGCGAAGTGGCTATTGCATGGCTGCAGACAATGGGCTCTTTGAAAGAAGAACTGCAGAAATTAGGGAAAGAAGAGGCTGCCCTTAAAGATAGTTTGGCGAGATTCGATATCAAACGACCAGTTCTTCAAAGCGCAAACAACGCGGTTAAGCTTGTCAATAGCTACAACAACCTTAAAGAAGTCAGAGAAAAGCTGGCCGATGCGCAAAAGAAGCTTGCAGAGGGCAGAACTAAAGTTTCTCCTCTGCAAAAAAGAGCGCAGCTCGCACAGACGAACTTAGCGGATAAATCCAGTCTATATCGCAAGGCCGAAAACATCTGGACAACTAAAAAAGATCTACTTGGTAAAGTCCGTGCTATTGATGAAAAACTAGTCGAGTTGACAAATTCGGCCACTGCCAAGGCTGCGCAGTTCGAAAAAGCCGAATCAGATCAGAAAGCTACGGCAGAGACATGCCAGGAACTAAAAAAGGATATTTCCCAATCTAAAAATGCGAAATCCTTCATTTACAAGAAACTCAATGAGCTCGGTGCCGATGAAAAATTCGCTTCCGATATCCAAACCTGCCAGATAAAGCTAAACGAGATCGATAGATTGTCGGCAGAAATTGCTGAAACGGCAAAAACGCAAAAGACAGCGCAGATAACTCTGGAGAAGGCTAGATCAGATCATCAGGAGAATGAAACCCATCTTTCCTCACTTAAAAAGCGTCTTTTATTCCTAGAAACCGATATCGGTTTAAAGACGAGGTCATTAGCTAAATTATTAGGAAAAACAGCTTCGGCCAGCCTTGAAAAGGATATAGAGACCTTTAGCGCAAAGGCCGAAGGCGTACAGAAGTTGGAGCAGCTATGCGAAAAGATCGCAAAGATGTCTGAGCAGGAGCAACTTGAAAAGAATCTACTTAATAAGAACTATCACGAATTAAAAATCGCCAATACGGAATTAAATAGCGCAGCGCAAATCCTTAGGGATAAAAAAACTATAGCGCAGAACTGCAAAGAAATTTTGGACTTCCAAAATAAAGTTGCTAGCCTTGAAAGTTATCGTAAAGAGCTAGCCAATGGAAAGCCATGCCCTCTGTGCGGTGCTATCCATCATCCTTATGTCTCCTCGACGCCATCGGCAGTTGCAGCTGAAGAAAAGCTCAAGCATGCACAAAAAGAAGCTGAACTTGCCTCAGCAGCCTATCAGGAGGCGCAAACCAAATGCCATAGGCTCTCGGCTGTCGTACAGACTTCCGAACAAACTATTAAGGAGTCCGAACAGAGGATAGACCAGATGAAAAGCGCCATTCTAGCTATGGCAGAAGCGTTGGAAATTTCCGGTCTTAAAGAGAAGAAGTTGTTGTCTTGGGCGATGATCATCCGTCAGAAAATGACGGTTGCGAAAAATAAAGTTGAAGAATCTCAGTCTAAACTTACCCAGTACACTTCTCTTACCACCGTTATTCGCGAGTCGGAAGAGGAGCTGGAAAAAGTAAGATCGGAAGTCGATGCCCTTACGGATAAAAACGCAACAACGCTCCATATCATTGGAGAAACTACTCAAGAACTTCAGCAACTGTCCCAATCGGAAGTCCAGAACGTCAGACATCGTGACGATCTTATTAAGGAGCTCGAGCGCTTTTTCTCCAAGCATGGAATCAAGGCAACAACGCCTTCCATGCTTAAGCAGCAGTTCCCAATCCTTTTAAATAAGAAGACAGCTTGGGAAGAAATGACTCATGAATTAGCTGCCATCGGAGTCCATTTAACTCAATCCGAAGAAACTTTGACCAAGGCTTCAGAAAGACTTCGGGATGAAACGGCTTTAGTACAGCAACTAGGAATAGACATTTCCCGCTTGGATGCAGAAATCAAAATCCTCAGCAAAGATCGAGCGGATTTAATGGGGACGCAAAATCTATCTGATTACGAAAACCAGGCCATTCGAGAGCTCGATGCCGCTAAAGAAGCTTTTGAAGATGCTACTGCATTTGAATCTGAAAGGCGTCTTGAATTACAGGCCTGCGAGCAATCCATTGCCTCTGATGAAGCAGATACAAATAACCTGGCTTCAAAGACGGCGGAATTGGAAAATAGTTTTATGCAAGCCCTTCAAACAGCTGGCTTTATATCAGAAGCGCAGTTCCTCTCCTCACGTATTTCGGAAGTGCAAAGATTGGAACTGCAAGCTGAAAATGATTCTCTAACGCAGCACCTCACTGACCTTATGGCTCGTAAGTCAGCAAAGGAAGCTGAATATCTAGCAGAAGAGCAAAAGCACTTAACTGGAATGACCCTCGGAGAAGCTAGAGAAGCCTACGAGAAGACAAAAGCCGATTTAGCTGAAGCTCTGAAGTTAGAACAAACCTATTCCGAAGAGCTAGAGCAAAATAATTTCGCCAAACAACGCTTCCTAAGAGAAAACGAGGACTATGAAAAGAAGCGTCTAGAAAGCGAGCATTGGGATACGTTGCTTCAGGCGGTTAACGATACGCCAAACTCCAGCAATCTCGACAGGGAAATAGATCTTGGATTTGAATTGCTAGTCGAATATGCAAGTGGTCATTTGCGACTAGTCAATCCTCGATATGTGTTGCAGCGCAATATTGAGAATCCCTATGAACTCATGCTGGTCTATGACCAAAACTACAACTATCCAAAAACTACTTCTGACTTCACACCGAGCGAATCTTTCCTAGTTAGCCTTTCTTTATGCCTTGCATTGCAACAGCTAGAAAGTATGAAATGCCCTTGTGACTTCGTCCTAGTGCAAAGTAGCCCAGCTAGTTTAGATGCCGCTTCTAAAGAAGCTTTAATGAGCACAGTCTTCAGACTTAACCAACAGGGAAAGATAGTTGGAGTAGTCACGCCCAATTCTGAAGACGAAAACTTATCGCCAGTTCGCATTATCACTGATGAACTTAACCACGGTGGCTCTCAATTACGAGGCAACAGTGTTGTTCAAGTCCTAGGCTAATAGAAACCGAATCTATTTGATGGGTGTACTAATAGTGCACCCATTAGTTTTGAGAAAGGATATTAAATCAGAGGCCGTCTCTTCAGGGGTAGATACGACAAGTTCAACATCTTCGCTAAAACTCTGGCCGGCAATAGATGCACCATAGCGAGGCAACATGTTTTGAATGTTAGCAAGAGCGCTATAAGGCAACCTAGCTTTAAGCAGAACCATAGAAATCTTTTCTGCTACGGGGAGAGTCTCCAGATTAATTTTGACGCTTGATTGATAAGCTTTAACAAGACCACCGGTACCTAGCAGAATTCCACCAAAGTAGCGAGTTACGACCGCCACTATTTCGCTAATTCCGCTATGCAAAAGTACTGTCAACATCGGTCTACCGGCTGTACCTTTGGGTTCTCCATCGTCACTGCACCCTACTTTTGCAGTAGAGCCGGCTAGTCCAGCGTTAAAAGCCCAGCAATTATGGCGGGCATCAGGAAATTCGGATCGAATTTGATCCACAAATCTCTTAGCTTCTTCAGTACTGCTTGCTCGACTAACAGAAGTTATAAAGCGGCTTTTCTTAATGGTCTGTTCAGTCCGATGGAATTTGCCTGGCTCTAATTTCGGTACAGTTGCGATGTCGTTAGCCATAAAAGTAGAACTTAGCGATGAAGTTCCGGAACTACCATAAACAGTTCCTGATGAGCCATCACTAAGGGTTCGTTACGGCGGAAAAATACGATGCCGTTAACATCCGCGACAACTGGACTATCTTCTCCAGTAATCGGATCGACTATTTTTGCGATGACTTCACCTTTTCTAATTTCATCGAAACACTTAGCGTACGGAACAAAAATCCATGCAAGCGAAGATCTCTGTGTCTGCAATTCGTCTTCAGGGAAAATAGTTGCTTCGTTGCCGCCGTAGACGTTGTAGTCGATTATTCGCATTCTGGCCAGAAACCTCAAGATAGCACTAACTGCCGCTTCAGCGCCAGCCTGGTTAATTTGATCAGTTGAATTCGAATAAATCGAATAAGCCATCGTCCCCCAAACTTGCCAATTAAAGTTCAGTGTGGTCGTATCGAATGGGACAGGTTCCCGTAGCACGACAAAGGGCAACCCAAACAGTTCACCCATAGAAACATCCTGATACGGCGTATGTATCATTCGAACGTGCGGTACAAAGTCTCCAGGAATGTAAAAAGAGGCCACATGGATTCCGTACTTATAGCCTTGCAACTTATCAAAAATCCCAGCGGCAATTCTCTGAGTGGTCTCTCCTTTATCGTAGCCTGGGAACATGCGGTTAATGTCCGAATTGTCCATCGCCCAGAAGCGCTTTCCGATATTAATCGAATAAGGATTAGCTGTCGGCACTACACAAATGCCATAGCTTCTGCGGATCAAACCCTGCTCTTCGATTTCCTTTAAGCGCTTCACTAGCATTCCAGAGATATAGAGCTGCTGGATTTCATTACCTCGAAGGTTACCGAGGACGCATACCATCGGTCTCTTGCCACCAAAGTAATGAGCAATGACTTTAAACGACTCCCGATAGCAGGATTCCATTTCGAAGATGACTTCAGTTCTCATGCATCCTCCAAAATCCTTGCGATAAGCGAGCCGACATTAACAATTGGATATTCCCTTAAAGTAAACAAAAGACCCTTAATTGGAGTCCGACACTCTTCGCGAACTTCTCCTTTAAACGGATCAACGATTTGGCCAACTAGGTCTCCGGCTTCCACCATACTACTATGCAACTTTGCAGGGACAAATAGGCCAGGCTTTTCCGCGTTAATAAAGCTAACTGCACGGTCGGCCGATACGATAGGTTCTTTTACAGGTGGCACTTCGCCGTCCCACATCCCTTCGTTTTTCATTAGATTGAGGATGCCGTGGACTAGCCTTTTACAGAAGTCGACAGTTAGACGCATTCCTACCCCCATTTCCACTACTAAGGTCTTTACGCCTAAGGCATTCATACTGTAAGCGAGAGTGGATTCGAGTACTGTCGAAGCTTGGTGGATCCAGACAAAGTCCACATTTAATTGCTTAGCGTACTTAACTAGGACATCGGCCGTATTGATATTGACGCGAACTTGCGGTATCTCACGTAGGAAAATATTACTAGCGTGAATATCAATTGCGAAATCCGCACCCTTTAAGTCTTCCACTATTTGATGAGCTGCCCATTCGGTAACCGTTCCTTGCAGATTACCTGGAAAGATCCGGTTCATGTCAAGGTCAAAGCGTGGAACTCCTCTTTGAATGGAATCGATGCCTAGAGGGTTCAATGCTGGATAGATATCTACTATTCCTTTTAGATGCTGGGAATGCTCGGTCAGGATGCGATTAAGTTCATAGCAAACGTATTGTCCTTCCAATTCATCGCCATGAATGCCGGAAACTACACAAAGGCGCTTCAGTCCAGAGAGATCTGGCCCCGCATTTCGGGGGACATGTCGATTTTTCCAAATGACATTGTTCTCCCCCACGGGCATTTCTACGGATAAAACTTTTTCAAGCATCTGCTAGATCTCTAGAAGAGCGCATTTAGAAGTCATTTCCTGTTTGCCATTTCCCATGAACACGCCCCGTTCAAGAGCACATTCGGAAAAGTCCGGACCATGGGAAATTTTCATATAAGTTTCATCGCAAACGCGGCGATGGGTAGGATCGAAGGCAACCCATTCTTTTCCGTCAAAAACCTCTACCCAGGCGTGAGAAGCTCCTTCTCCGACAAGCAAGCCTGCCACATAGCGGCAAGGTATGCCCTTATGTCTTAAAGTAGCGATTGCAATATGCGTAAAGTCCTGGCAGACGCCAGCGCCTATCTCCCAGGCTTGCGTAGCGGAAGTTGCCGTTGTGGTATGTCCTTTTTCATAGTGGAAAGTATCACCAAGCTTACCAATCATCTCCTCAGTGGTCTTTTGAGGACGGTCGAAAACCTCGACCCCATCTACAAATTCCTGCAAACCTCCACAGACTTCCGTCAGTTTAGTAGGCATGTAGTAGTAAGGAGCCGGTGGCGTTGTGTCTTTCTTTGTACTATCAACAAGTACTTCGCCTGTTGAATTAAAGATGAAAGCACTATGGGATTCTTCCAGATATCCTTCGTGGACAGTGTTGCCAAAGGCATCGATATAGGATGCTAATTTACATTCAGGTTCGCTAGTAAGAGTAATGCGAAGCGTTTGTTGCGAGGGTTCCACCATTGGGGTCACTCGCAAGACGAAAGTATGGTTATTGACGGGTTCTGTAAAAGCCAGCTCAGAACGCAATGAATAAAGG
>JAJPXW010000047.1:0-2866 GCA_021205255.1 Burkholderiales bacterium | reverse complement strand
TTCTCATTTACCTCTTGCTTCTACTCTTTAATAAGCTGGTCTGTGAGCTCCAAAACTTTGGCTCTCTGCTCCGGATCGTCTATTCCCATCTGGATGAAAGCAGAGACTAGCAGGAACTTCCCTTCGTCAAAAGGAATCTTGGCACCCCTAAGACGACGTTCCAATCTTCCGAGCGTAATTTCCATATGCGGTAAAGGCGCTCCTAGTCTCAATTGCATATCTAGTCTCTCCAAATAGCGGCCAGCTTTAATGAGGCTACGCTCCTGAGCGTTATAGACCCTTTCATCGAGGCAACCCCAAAAAGCAAGGAGGTAATCAATAATTTGTTGGTTCAAAAGTGCATACGCTCCTATCTTCTCCCCTTGTTTGAGCTTATCAAGGGACATTTGAATATAAGCTAGCGCTGCACTACTTATAGAGTTCCTAAGAATGATTCCGTTATCGTAGGCTCTGGACAAATTGCTATAGAGAGAGTCCGGGTTATTCTGGTCAAATTGGTACTTTTGCAGAAATTCCACATCGTCCCGATAAATATCGGGAATATTTAGCTTTCTACAAAATTCCTGATAGGCCTTACTATCAGAATCCAATAGAACGTCGTAGAGCTTGTCCAAATAGCTCAGAGTCAAGCACACACGTTCAACATACCTGCCTAGCCAAAACAGATTGTCGCTTTGATCTACTGAGATAAAATCCATGTGTCCTTGAAGCCTCCCCCTTGAGAAGAATTAACAACAAAAGAATCGGGTACTCGTGAGAACCTAGTTAGTCCACTGTGCCAGACCTTAGTTTCTGTAGCCGATGTAACAACGTAGGCACGAAGGTCGGCCTTTCGATACACTTTCTTGTCGCCTTCGATTATTGGAAGATCAATGAAGTCGATTACTTCCTGCAAAATGAAGCGTCTCGATTCATCGGTTATTCTCTTTCTCCACTTTTCCAACGTCTTTTCATCCATATCCCTGCCAAAGACCACACCGTAGCCACCAGCTTCGGCAACGTCTTTAATAACCAGCTTTTGGAGATTTTCTAAGCAATACTCACGGTCGTTGTCATAGAAAGGTAAGTAAGTAGGTGCATTGTGGAGAATGGGCTTTTCGTTCAGGTAATACTCAATCATAGAAGGAACGAAATAGTAAATGCCCTTGTCATCGGCTACGCCATTACCTGGCGAATTAACAATCGCCAAATTTTTTGCCAGGTAAGCACTCATAATACCTGGCACGCCAATTAATGAATCCGGTCTAAAAGTTAACGGATCCAGAAATTCGTCGGAAATTCTTCTATAGATGGCGCCAACTTGCGCTTTTGAGCCAGTCTTGGTTCTGATAAAGACCTTGTTGGCATCCACAAATAAATCGCTAGACATCACTAACGGAAAACCTGTCATTTCCGCTAGATAGCTATGTTCAAAGAAAGCCGCGTTATATCTTCCAGGAGTAAGAATCACGGATAGTCCGCCTGGATTGACACTTTCCAGCGAGTCTCGGAGGAGTTGCGCGTAGTTGTCGTTTGAAACCACGTGGTTTTCTTTGAAAGTCTGAGGGCTGGCACGCCTAGAAAGCTTTCTTGCAATTAGGGGATAGGAAGCACCTGAAGGAATTCGCAAATTATCTTCAAGGACGTACCAAGTATTATCACGGGCCTGGACAAGATCAATTCCAGCAATATGGGCGAAAACGCCTCCAGGTGGTGTGAAATTGTCGCATTGAGGTAGGAATCCACTGGATGAGTAGACAAAGTCAGGCGGGATAACGCCGTCCTTGACGATTTCCTTTTTGGTATAGATATCTTTCAAGAACAGATTAAGGGCTTCCACTCTCTGGGCTAGACCAAATTCCAACTCCATAAATTGGACGGCCGTAATGAACCGTGGCAGTGGATCGAATGGAAAAAGCTGATCAACGAAAGTATTGTTTTTATAAAGACCAAACTTGACGCCGTATCTTGCCAGTAATTGATTTATTGCGTCCGAGTTAGCGACCAGTGACTCCATGCCAAATCCCCTTTGAGATGATTGCTGGAGGTCTCTTGTAAGTAGGAATAGATCCCTATAAAACTCCAGCTTTTCTAAGGTAAATATTACAGAGTTGTCGGCTCTATAAACGCAAAGATGACTGAGGATGTGACCTTTTCGAGTGCTCTTGAGTGGTGCATGTATGCACCTCAATTGAATATTTATGTTTAAAACTGGTTCAGAAACTCAAAATAAAAGCTTACTAGAGAAAGCTACTTGTGACTTAACTGCTTCAAGAGCTAAAAATTTGCATTGTTTAGTTTAAAATCGCATGCTCGTGGCCCGATGGTGAAATTGGTAGACACAAGGGACTTAAAATCCCTCGGCGCAAGCTGTACCGGTTCAAGTCCGGTTCGGGCCACCATCCTTAATTTCGATTCCCGCTCATCATAGAAAACAAAGGGTCGTACTTAACTGCTACGTCGCCAGGCGATTTTGCATGAATAGATACCGAGTCAGGTGCCTATTTGTATGGGAAGTTTCAATTCTGAGAACCCAAGGAACTGACTTTTCGTAAAATCCCACTGGAATTAATACAGTCAAGTTGCAAAGACTAAGTATTTACATTACCGATAAAAATCATGGGATTGAGATTGGAGAAAATAGGTCAAAACTCTTCCAATTTTGAGATGATGAACACAGGACATGCCTTTTAGGCAGTAAGAGCTTCATTGGAGGGGTGTGGCAACTACACGTGTAGCCCAAGTAAAGAATCGGCTTCCCGCAAACTTACCATACACAGAGAGCTTTTCCATGGGCCAAATAGTTATGGTTCAAGCACAACTTCAAGCCTTTTTTCAAATTCGAAATTGAGGATTTCATTTCGAGTCCATAGGCGAGCTATATAAT
>JAJPXW010000294.1 GCA_021205255.1 Burkholderiales bacterium | reverse complement strand
CTTTATACATTTAGGTGTGGCAGCGGGGCTGATGGCTCTAGATGATAGTGGAATTGAAATCACCGATGAGCTTTCCGAGCGTATCGGCTGTGCAATTGGGTGTGGAATTGGAGGCCTTCCCGAAATCAGCCGGGAATATCGCCGCTACATGGACAAGGGGCCGAGGCGTATTTCGCCATTTCTGATCACAAGTTGCATCATTAACATGGTTTCCGGGCAGCTTTCCATTATGAGAAATCTACGGGGACCTAATATAGCCTATGTGACAGCTTGTACTTCAGGTCTTCATAGCATTGGAGAAGCCGCCTGGATGATTAAACGGGGCGATGCCGATGTCATGGTAGCAGGCGGAGCCGAGGCCTGTATTTGCATGATGGGTCAGGGTGGCTTTTGTTCAATGCATGCGCTATCGACCCGTAATGATGATCCAGAGCATGCTTCTCGACCCTTTGATCGGGATCGCGATGGATTTGTATTAGGAGAGGGTTCCGGGGTTCTCATTCTTGAGGACTACGAGCACGCTTCAAAGAGAGGCGCAAAGATTTATGGTGAAATCCTCGGCTACGGGCTATCTTCTGATGCCCACCATATTGCCACTCCTAATGCTGACGGTCCGCGGCGTTGCATGATTAACGCCATGAAACAGGCTGGCATTGGACCAGACAAGATCGATTATCTCAATGCCCACGGTACAAGCACAGTGATCGGCGATATCAATGAAACGACTGCTATCAAGCAGGCTTTCGGCGATGATGCAAAACGGCTAGTCGTGAATTCCACAAAGTCCATGACTGGGCATGCTCTAGGTGGCGCTGGCGGAATTGAATCAGTTTTTACTTTGCTTGCTTTAAAAAATCAGATTTCTCCGCCTACAATAAACATATTCAACCAAGATCCGCAATGCGATTTGGATTACTGCGCTAATGAAGCTCGCCAGATGCCAATTCGCTATGCGATGAAGAACTCTTTTGGTTTCGGAGGCACCAACGGCTCCCTAGTCTTTGGAAGGGTTTAGCCACGGCTGAAACGATTATTGAAATGGGGTGCCCAATGCGCCCCTTTCGTGTTTTTTTGAACGCCTTGTCCAGATGGATTCTGAAAACTAAACAGATTCATTCGGACAAGATATTTGAGGAATAGTGGCAGATGCAAGACATCCGAAACTTTTCAATTATTGCCCATATAGACCATGGTAAGTCGACATTGGCCGACCGTCTCATTGCACGGTGCGGAGGATTGTCGGACCGCGAGATGGAATCCCAGGTTCTCGATACGATGGATCTGGAAAAAGAGCGGGGCATTACTATTAAAGCACAGACGGCCACTTTAACTTACAAGGCTAAGGACGGCCGTGAATATCTTCTAAATTTAATCGATACTCCTGGACATGTTGACTTTAGTTACGAAGTCAGCCGCTCGTTATCAGCTTGCGAAGGTGCTCTTCTTGTAGTGGATGCTACACAGGGAGTAGAAGCGCAGACTGTTGCTAATTGCTATACGGCCATCGAACTAGGCGTCGAAGTTTTGCCTGTATTAAATAAGATGGATTTGCAAAGCGCCAATCCGGAATTAGCAAAGGAGGAAATTGAGGACGTCATAGGTCTAGACGCGTCAGATGCTATTGAAGCATCGGCAAAGACTGGTATGGGTGTCGATGAAATACTTGAGCAGATCGTCCATAAAATTCCTGCTCCTAAAGGAGACCCCGAAGCTCCTTTGCAGGCGCTAATTGTCGATTCCTGGTTTGATAATTATGTTGGCATCGTGATGCTTGTGCGGGTTGTCAATGGCGTTATTAAGCCAAAAGACAGAATCCTGTTAATGGCTACCGGCGCTAGTCATCTAGTAGAGCAGGTTGGGATATTTACCCCGAAGTCCGAATATCGCGATGAGTTAAGTGCAGGGCAGGTGGGATTCGTCGTTGCTGGCATCAAAGAGCTTAAAGATGCCAGGGTAGGAGACACCATTACATCGAATCAACGTCCGGCCAAGGAACCTCTACCTGGATTTAAGGAAGCGAAAAGTCAAGTATTCGCTGGTCTTTATCCAGTCGAATCGAATCAGTATGAAGCCTTGCGGGATGCTTTAACTAAGTTACAGCTTAACGATGCGGCTTTGCACTTCGAGCCGGAAGTCTCACAAGCTCTAGGTTTTGGTTTTAGGGCCGGATTCCTAGGACTACTGCACATGGATATTGTGCAGGAAAGACTTGAGCGCGAATACAACATGGACTTAGTAACTACTGCTCCAAGCGTGGTCTATGAAGTTCTAATGCGCAACGGGGATATTGTCCACGTCGAAAACCCCGCGAAGTTACCTCCAATGGAGAAAATTGCGGAAATTAGGGAACCGATTGATGCGGTAACTATTTTCGTACCTGACGAATACGTCGGACCTATCATTAAGTTATGTACGCAGAAAAGAGGGGTTCAGACCAATTTGGCCTATCACGGCAAACAAGTGCATTTGCATTACGACATGCCGTTAGCTGAAATTGTCTTGGACTTCTTCGATAAGTTGAAATCCCTATCGAGAGGTTACGCCTCGATGGACTATGAATTTAAGGAATATCGTGCTGCCGATGTGGTCAAGATCGATATCCTAATAAATGGGGATAAAGTCGACGCCTTATCTTCGATTGTTCACCGGGCTAATTCTGTAGCGCGTGGCCGTGAGATAGTCGCAAAGATGCGTAAGATAATTCCTCGACAAATGTACGATGTTGCTATCCAGGCTGCCATTGGTTCCAATATTATTGCAAGAGAAAATGTAAAAGCGTTGCGCAAGAACGTGTTGGCCAAGTGTTACGGCGGGGACATCACGCGTAAACGCAAGTTGCTGGAAAAGCAGAAAGCCGGCAAGAAACGTATGAAGCAGGTAGGCACGGTGGAAATTCCACAAGAGGCTTTCCTTGCAATCCTTCAACAAGACGAGAAATAAAATTTAACGAGTTATGAACTTTGCACTAATCCTTTTCATCCTTACCGTAGTTACAGGCGCCCTATGGCTGCTAGACGTAATTTTTCTGGCGCCTAAAAGGAGAGCCGAAGCCCAGGACGAACTTAGAGCTTTTGACATTGATAACGAAGAGGCCTTGCGCCGTGGCGAAAAGTCTGTCGTAGCCGCGCGCAATGCCATAGCTATTAGGATAAAGGAAAGACCGAAGTGGCTTGAATATACAGCTGGATTTTTTCCTATCATCCTGATTATTTTTGTAATAAGGTCGTTCTTTTTCGAACCATTCAGAATTCCAAGCGGCTCAATGATGCCTACGCTAGAGACTGGCGACATGATTCTGGTCAATAAATACAAATACGGCGTCAGGCTGCCAGTCCTCAATACAAAAATTTTGAATTGGGAAGAGCCTAAGCGCGGTGATGTAGCAGTGTTTAGATATCCTCCTAACCCGGAAATCGACTACATCAAGAGAATAGTTGGGCTACCAGGCGACAGAATTACCTACATCGATAAGAAGTTAAAAGTCAATGGCGTTCCTGTTCCAGAGACACCAGCCGGAACCTTCTATGATGAAACTAAGCTACTAGATCTCAATCAGTTCGATGAGAGGCTTGACGACGTAACTCATAAGATTTTGATTGATAGGACGCGTCCTTCTTCCTTATATGCTCTCCCCACCCATACCGATCCGGGTGCGTGTGAATACGTGCCGGGAGGGCTCGATTGCATAGTGCCTAAGAACACCTACTTTGTATTAGGCGATAACCGGGATAACTCGGAAGACAGTCGTTATTGGGGCTTTGTGCCGGAAAAGAATCTAGTGGGGAAGGCCTTTTTAATTTGGTTAAACGTATCCAAGCCGAGCAGGATTGGATTTTTTGAGTGAGAAAAAGACCATGCTCCCGATCGACGAATTAGAGAAAAGACTTGGCTACTTCTTCAAAAATCCAAGCCTTCTTAAGAGGGCTGTGACCCATCGCTCCTATGCCGCTGAACATAATGAGAGGCTGGAGTTCTTAGGCGACTCAGTGCTTAATTGCGTCATTGGGTATGCATTGTTCAAAAAGGATACTCATTTTAACGAGGGGTCCCTTTCCAGGGTTCGCGCAAATTTAGTCAAGCAAGCCCCTTTAGTTGAAATTGGAAAACGCATAGGGATATCGAGTTTCCTAAGAGTTGGAGACGGAGAATTAAATACGGGTGGAACAAAACGCCCCTCGATCATGGCCGATGCGCTGGAGGCTATTTTTGGGGCTGTTTTCTGCGACGGAGGCTTCCAAGAAGCGCAAACTGTCATAGTTCGCTTATATGAGCCAATGCTTAGCCAACTTGCCCCCGATACGCTTAGCAAGGATCCTAAGACGCTGTTGCAGGAGATGCTACAAAGCAAGCATCTTGGACTGCCGCTATATGAGGTGCTTGAGATTACAGGCGCTGCCCATGACCAGCTTTTTAAGGTCATGGTATCCGTTCCAAAGCTTGGAATTAAGGAAACGGGTATTGGTAAATCCCGTAGGCAGGCTGAGCAGGAGGCTGCGCATAGGGCTATAGAAAGCGGAGTGGTGAAAAACTTATAAAGGCTTTAGAAATGCAAGTTGTACAAGAAGACTTCCGTTGTGGCTATGTGGCTGTCATTGGCCGTCCTAACGTTGGTAAAAGCACTCTAATTAATGCGCTAGTAGGGGAAAAGGTCAGTATTACAAGTAAAAAACCCCAAACAACACGTAACCGAATTCTTGGCGTTCTTACTACTGAAAACGCCCAGTACATCTTTGTCGATACTCCAGGATTCCAAACCAAGTATTCATCCGAGTTGCTGAAAAAGATGAACCAGTCAGTTCGCACTAGCCTACAAGATGTGGACTGCATCGTGATGGTCATAGAAGCGACAGGCTGGAAGCCTGGCGACGAGGAAGTTCTTGGTCTTTTAGACAAAAACGAAAAGAATGTCATCCTTGCTATTAATAAGACTGACGAAGTCAAAGAAAGCGAAGCTATTTTGCCTTTGATTAAGGAGTCCATGGAAAAATTCCCGTTTGCCGACGTAGTGCCGGTTAGTGCCGAGAAAGATCGCCAACTTAACGTTCTTCTAGATGTCATTAGAAAGTATCTGCCAGTAAGCGAAAGGCTTTTTGAGGAAGATACCTATACGGATAAATCACCACGCTTCCTAGTGGCCGAAATAATTCGTGAAAAAGCCTTCAGGCTATTAGGCGACGAATTACCTTTCGGTATAGCGGTAATGATTGACAAGTGGGAAGAAACAGATAAGTTAGCTAGGATTTTCGCCACGTTGATCGTCACTCGCGAGAGCCACAAGGGCATGGTAATTGGCGAAGGCGGTGCAAAGCTGCGTGAAATTTCCCGGCTTGCTAGAGCCGATATTGAAAAATTGCTTGGCAAGAAAGTTTATCTTGAAGTTTGGGTTCGCGTCCGCAAGGGCTGGGGCGACGATGCACAAGCTCTTAAGACCCTAGGATATGATTAATTCCCGAGACCCTTCCACTAGGGTTAGCCTCCAGCCGGCTTTTGTTCTACACACCTATCCATGGCGTGAGACAAGCTTAATCGCCGAGATGCTGACTAGGGACTACGGAAGGGTTTCAGTTGTAGCCAAAGGGGCAAAACGGCCCATGTCCCAGTATCGTGGGATGCTTAGTCCGTTCTGCCCTCTATCTATTTCTTATTCCGGTAAGGCGGATATTAAGACACTGACTAAGTGCGAATGGCATGGGACGGTAATTCTTCCTGATTCCGCTTTGATGGCCGCTTTCTACTTAAATGAACTTCTAGTTCGCTTACTCACTCGAAACGATCCGGTTCCCCGTCTTTTTAAAAGTTATTTCGACGTTTTAAAGGAATTATCGGAGCACAAGAATCCAAGCCTTTGCCTACGTGGTTTTGAAGTGGACTTACTCAATGAGCTTGGATATGGAATTCCCACAGTCGAGAACGACCATCGATATCAGTTTGTAAATGGTGATTGGAAGTCCTTAGAGGGTGTCTCTTCAGATATTGGAATAGGAGGAGATATCCTTAACTCCCTAAAAAATAAATCTATTAGTCCAGTTCAGGATAAGGAAGCCAAAGCCATCATGAGGGATATTTTAGATTACTACCTTGACGGACGCCCTCTTAACACCCGTCAGATCGTGACGGCTTTAAAGAAGATTTGAAATGACAAAAAGACCTTCCGGGAAGAATCCCTTTGAGCTTGGCACCTATATTGATAAGTTCCCTTTGCCAATAAGATGGCTATACGAAGATTTCACGTCTGGGCTTCTAAATTTCAAAGGCAAATGTTCCGTCATTAGGTTCTGGAACTTCTATGCGTTTGCATTTCTTTTTGTCTGTTTGCTCCTGTGGATTGCGAAGGAATTTGTCGATACCGACTTTATTCAATCCATCATTCTGGTCCTAGGCTGGTTGTGGATTGCGATTCCTGCTGTCTCAATTGGAGTAAGACGCTTGCATGATATCGGCAGGAAAGGCGTAGTGGCTACGGTTCCTCCGGTCGCAACCTTAGTAATACTAGCGTTGTTGTGCGCCGACGATGATTACGATTTTTCGCTATATGCAGTTCTAGGTCTTTTTATTATTGGAGCATTGGCGTTTATGTCCATGACGCCTGAATTTGCGGCACGTTATTTTCCTTCAAGACATATTCCACCTAAGGACGATTCTCAAAAATGATTACTGGCATTGGCTGCGATATCGTTGAGCCAACGCAAATCGAAAAGGCCTTCCAGCGGCAGGGAGAAAATTTTATAGATACGTTTCTGAGTCCATTGGAAAAACCTATCTTTATCGCTCGCCATACCAAAAACAAGGAGAGGGGAATTGCTTATCTTTCCACTCGATGGGCAGCTAAGGAAGCTCTCGCAAAAGCTTTAGGGACAGGCATTAGAGAGGCAGTTGACCTTAAGAGTATTTCCATCCTGAATAACGATTTAGGTAAGCCTTATTTTCATTTTGACGGCTCGCTGTCCGTTATGATTAAGAAACTCAAGCTGGTGGCTCATTTAAGTATTAGCGATACCAACACGGCTGCCATAGCATTCGTTATTTGCGAAAGGAAGGAGTAATGGAAAAAGTCGAACGTCGCATCGGATCCATCGTAGTGGATATAAAAGGAACAGAGCTTACCGACGAAGAAGTAAAACTACTGCAAAATGATTGGGTTGGTATGGTGATCCTTTTTGCACGAAATTTTGAGAATCGCGATCAGCTAATGAGCCTTACCCATGATATTCATTCACTGACGATTCCTCCTTTGCTCATTGGAGTCGATTACGAGGGTGGACGAATTCAAAGATTCCAAGAAGGCTTCACGAAGATTCCAAGTATGCGGAATATTAGGGAACTTTACGATGCAAACAAATGGAAAGGGATAGCAATGGCAGCTGCTTGCGGTCTTGTGATTGCGAGCGAATTGAGAGCAAGCGGAATTGATTTGAATTTTGCGCCATGCTTGGATCTTGATTATGGCCGTAGTAAAGTGATAGGTAGCCGAGCTTTTCATCGCTACCCTGAAACTGTAACTACCCTAGCGACAGCACTTGTCTCAGGTTTCGCGCAAATAGGGATGGCAAATTGCGGAAAACATTTTCCAGGCCACGGCTATGCACTAGGAGACTCCCATGTCGAATTGCCAACCGACGATCGGACACTTGACGAAATAAGAGTCAATGACGAAGTGCCTTATATAGCTATGGGATGTTTGTTAACGGGAATCATGCCCGCTCACATCATATATCCGAAAGTGGACGATACTCCAGCTGGTTTTTCGAAGAAGTGGCTAAAGGATGAGCTTAGGGGTCGTCTCGGCTATACAGGAATGATTTTTAGCGATGACTTATCCATGAAAGGCGCTGCAGAAGTTGGCGATCTTACCACTAGAGTTCAAGCAGCTTATGCGGCTGGTTGCGATATGGTTTTAATTTGTAGAGATCCGTCAGATAAGAACGTGGATCAAGTAAAAATTGATAATAAAGTCATAGCTGATCTTTCTCCTAGTGACTGGATACGCACAAAATCATTCCAGGATCGCTATGCTAGGTTGCAACCTAAAGGCAAAGCTTTCAGCTGGGCATCGTTGGAGACAGAGATCACTTATCAAGCTTGTGTTAAGAAAATCAAAGCCTTCAATGAGGAGCTTGCGGCTAGAGCTGCCAATGAAGGGCAGATCTAATTTGCAATAAAAATAACAAAGGTGGCTGGCGCCACCTTTTTGAGTATTTCCTCTGAATAGTTGGCAAATTATGTAGCACTTTCAGTCCGTTAGAGTAGAGAAACTTTAAGAACAAGACTATTTTTGAAGGCAACGACAATGGAAACAACTGACTTCGCCCACTGGATAGGACGTTTCTTTACAGTCTATTTGATTGACGAGCGCAGTTGCTCCCATTTGACTGTGGACTCCTATAGGGTAGCAATCATAATGTACCTGGACTATATGGAAGAGAGTCGCGATATAAAACCGGAGAAAATGGAGCTGAAGAACTTCACAAAAGAGTCTGTGGAGGGCTTCCTAGATTGGCTGCAGAAGGAGAAAGAGGCCAGTATCTCGACAAGGAACCAAAAGCTAGCGGCTATTAAGAGCTTCGCACGCTACCTTCAGGAAAAGGTTCCGGATTACATGGAGGAGTACCAGAAGATACTTTCCATCCCTACCGAGAAGGCGCCTGCGCATGAAATAAGTTACCTTAAGCCAGAGGGCGTCAAACTACTTATCAGTCAGATCGACTTGAGAAAAAGAAATGGCCTGCGGGATCTCCTGATAATGTCGCTTCTCTACACGGTCGGACTGCGTGTCTCCGAATTGACCGAAATTAGAGTCGGCGACCTTCAGTTGAGCTATCCGCCCTCCATGAAGGTTCATGGAAAGGGCGACAAGACTAGGCAGGTGCCTATCGCGCCGGAAGTTCTGCCCCGTCTGCGGGAATATCTAAAGAGAATGAAGTATGACTTGGCAATTGATGCGAGCGAGCCTCTCTTCAAGAACCACCATAAAGAGCAGTTCACCAGGCGGGGAATTGCTTATCTTGTGACGAAATATGCCGATATGGCGAGAAAAATTAATCCGGCAATCATTCCGGCGGACATGAGCCCGCACAAGCTAAGGCATACGGCGGCAATGGAGATGCTCGGCTCAGGAGTCGACCTGATGCAAATTAAGGACATCCTTGGACATGCCAGCCTCACCTCAACCGAAGTCTATGCCAAAGCTGACCCAAAGTTCAAAAGTAAGGCAGTCGAGATGGCGTCGAAGAAGCAGTTTTTGCCTGAAGCAGTATCTGAAGCGGAGGGCAATTGGAATTTGAATGAATGGTTGAAGTCTCTCGGCAAATAAAAATTTGGTATTAGTAGGTTGGGTAGCTAGGTGAAAGGGAATAACAGCTGCCATCTTCACTAAATAAAAGCTACCCAGAGCTTTTAAGCAAGTTGCCAATTTGCTTTAATTTATTTTTGCCGACCGTAACCCATCCATGGAATAGACGTAATCGGTTTCCGGAGTGCTCTTATGACACGACATGCACCTTGTCACAGAGTCTTCAGCTTCAGTAAACGGCTTTTTATTTGCATGATAGGCTTGATATTCCCATTCGCCATTGCGAAGAGATTCTGGATAGGAAGCGCCCCAGCCCTTTTCCTTTTCCATAACGATGTATCGATTTACGTCGCCTTTCTTGCCGTTTGCTTTCTTGTATTTAATTAGCGGAATTTTTGATCCATAGAGGGAGAATTGGGCTTTGTTTAGCGGCTTGAACCACTTCCTTTGGCGCGTACATCTCTTCTATCACTCTTCCCGTGTCCGAGATCCGGTAATGAATCCAGTCGGATATGTCGGACGGAAGTTCTACTTTTTGAGCATATGCTAGACCAGTGCCAGAAAGGCAAACGATGGAGATTAGGGTTGTACCAATGAGACGTTTCATAAAATCCCTTTTATTTTGCACTGGCTGAGATTGGATACTGAACTATGAAAACCAAGGCTTCCAATTGACCAAACATTTCAGTTTTCTGGTTTTGCTTGGTTAAACCATAGGCACGATTAGATTGTTGAGCCATGAATTTGAGTGTAGTCAGGAAGGTTCGCAATAAGATAGCGAAATTTCTAGTTTCCTTGCTAAATGTACCGATAGCGCAAGGATGATGTGAGAAAGAGATAGCTTCTTGAGCTAAAACAAAAACAAAAGACAAAGGCAAAGATAAAGATAAAGATAAAGACAAAACAAAAGGAGGCATCGAAATAGAAACCTCCTTTTTGAATGTCTTAGCAGTAGTACCTAGAGCTTATTTTTCAGCTTTTTCCACTTTAACAGCATGTGGCAAGTGCTTTGCAAATTCTGCCTTGTACTGCTTGTTTAATGGCTCGGAAACCAATACGATAAGATTTTCAGTGTTTTTGGTTTCTGCTTTCGGAACATAGTTATAACTGCCTGACAGGACCTTATTTTGGTCAATGATTATGATTTTATTGTGGGCAGTCGAATGTTCGGAATCGATGTACACAGGGACTCCGGATTCAGCAAGAGGAAGAGCCTTACTGCCTTTGTCGACTTTCATTTTCTTGTCAAGGATGACCTGGACATCAACGCCACGTTCATGAGCTTTAGCAAGGGCTTCAGCAATCTCTTTGTCAGTAAGAAGATAGGCTAGTACTTTTACTTCCTGTTTTGCCTGATTAATTTCGCTGATGATCTTATCTTTTGCTCCTCCGTTAGGGGAGAAGAAAACTTCGACA
>JAJPXW010000200.1 GCA_021205255.1 Burkholderiales bacterium | reverse complement strand
ACCCTCACCAAACTTGCTGTTGCGGCTGCACTTGCGTCTTTAGCTATGGGCGCTCAAGCCATCACTTATGAACCTGGAACCTATACCGTTAAAGTCAATGGCCATAATGCTGCTTTTGAAGTTGCAGTTACTGTTAGTAAGGACAAAATCGAAAAAATTGAGTTTCCTAACAATTTGGAAACTATCGGTGTTGGAAAAGTAGCCCTAGACAAACTAAGTAAGGAAATCATTGAGAAACAGTCTTTGGGCGTTGATAACGTTACTGGCGCAACTATCTCTTCGTTTGCTTTGAAGTCCGCTCTTAAATTAGCTTTAGCAGAGGCTAAAGTATCGACGGAGGATATGCAGACTCTCCAGAAGAACGTAGAGCAATACACTGCTTTACCGAACGAAATCGAGACGCAGGTAGTAGTGGTTGGTTCTGGTGGAGCAGGACAGTCAGCTGCAATTGCAGCACAGCAAGCTGGATCAAAAGTCATCGTTCTTGAAAAGCTTGGTTATCTTGGCGGTTCTACAAATGTTTCCGAAGGCGCCTTTAACGCAGCCGACCCAGAACGTCAAAGCAAGCAGGGAATTGAGGATTCTGTCCAGAAGCACTATGAGCAAACCATGAAAGGTGGCCATAATGTCGCTAAACCTGAAATGGTTCACTATTTGTCAGAGCATGGCTTGGAAACCATCCATTGGATGGAAAGACTAGGTGTCGAATTCAAAGACGAAGTTGGCACGGCAACCGGAGCTCTCTTCCAGCGTTCCCACTATCCAAAGAAACCAAGCGGCCATAGCTACATCGAAGTGTACGAGAAGTACATCAAAGACCATGCTGATGACATTACTGTTTATACCGATATGACGGCCGAAGTTTTAATTAAAAACCCTGACGGTAAAGTAATCGGTGTAATAGCTAAAGATAATCACACTGGAAAGGAGACAACTTTCTATGCTACCCGTGGTGTGGTTTTGGCGACTGGCGGTTTTGGCGCCAACGTGAAATTGCGTCAGGAAGTCAACACTGGTGTCTTTAAGGAACAAAACCTTGGTCCGAACATTGGCACTACTAATATTAATAAGGCAGCCCAAGGTGAAGGTATAGAGATGGGCAAGAAAGCCGGTGCCAATGTTATTGGTATGTCGGATATTCAAATCCACCCATGCGGAACTCCAGGCACTGGGTTAATGGAGGGTGTTCGTACTTCGGGGCGCAATCGTATTTTTGTCAATAAGGAAGGTAATCGCTTCGTTAACGAAGGAGCAGCAAGAGACGTATTGGCTAAGGCCATATTTGCTCAACCAGACTCCAAGTACTATGTCATTGTCAACCATCTTCGTTATCCATCTCTCGACTATGTCGACGAGAACGGCGCAAAGATGAAGGATATGCTTGAAATTGGTAAAGTCGTTGCCGCTGGAACGCTAGAGGAATTGGCCAAGAAACTTAACGTGCCTGTAGAGAACCTTAAGAAAGCCGTTGATACCTACAACTCTGTGGTAGGGGGCACTGGAACGGATGTACTGGGGTTTGTTGCCGATAACAAGGCTGATAAGAAAATGACAGAAGGTCCTTGGTATGCGGCCGAGAAAGTCCCAACTGTGCACCATACGATGGGTGGCTTGGAAATCAATACCAAAGCGCAAGTTCTTGGAACTGACGGCAAGGTGATTCCAGGGCTTTACGCAGCTGGTGAAACAACCGGTGGAATTCACGGTTCGAATAGACTTGGTGGCAATGCTATTGCAGACATTATGACGTTTGGTAGGGACGCTGGCACTAACGTTGCCCATGAAACTCCAACGCCGGTCAAGATGGCTGCTGAATCCAAGGAATCCGCTACTCATGAGACTCCAGCGCCGGCAAAAGCGATCCCTGAGCCGAAGGAGCCTACTAAGACTATCAATGAGGCACCGGCAACAATGAAGGTGGCTAATGAATCCAAAGAGTCTGTAAGGGCTAGTCACGGAACTGAAGCTCCTGCAAAGCCAGCTAAGTAATTCTTTCTATTAGAAACTGATTTGCTTTTAGCCCCTAGACCTTTCTAACTAGGGGCTTTTCTCATCTTTGTTTTGAAGACGACAGTCGTCCCTAACAGATCAGTGCGTACTAAAAAGATTTGAGCTTAGAAAAATCAATAATTGTCTGATTTTGGGAATTTGGTGCCAAAGATTCTGGTTACTTATTGGCATGACTCAATAGGTCGAAAAGGATAGTTTTATGGCCACAGAGAAAATTCACAGATTTGACGTCCAAGAATGAAGGTAAAATTTTTCGTACACCATTTCAATTACTTTTACGGAGAAGCCAATATGAGAACCGTGGCCGCTACATTCGCAATCCTATTTGCTACAACCTGTTTGGCCAGCGGAATTGAAGAGCTCGATCAAGCTTGTCGAACAAGCGATGCTGCTGCTTGTGCCAAGCTCGGAGAAAGCTATTTAGCAGGTAAAGATGTAGAAAGATCGGTGGAAAAAGCCCTTGAAGCTGAGGAAAAAGCTTGTCTCATGAATAACGTTCCTGCTTGCGTCAACCTTGGGCTTTGGTATCAGGGTGTAGAAGGGATAGAAGTTTCGGATGAAAAGGCTGCGCATTATTTCGAAAAGTCATGTGAGCTTAAATCTTATGCAGGTTGTCTGCAGCTTGGCTATCTTTATGAACAAGGCAAAGGCGTAGAGCAGTCCTTTGAGAAAGCCGCCAAGCTTTTTCAAAAAGCCATTAATCTTGGAAGCACAGACGCTTTAGTTAATCTGAGTATGCTCTACAGCGAAGGCAGAGGGGTCGAGCCTTCAATTGCCAGAGCAGTTTCTTTAGCAGAGAAGAGTTGTCAGGAAGAAAACGGTCAAGGGTGTAATTGTTTAGGGATTTTGTACGGAAGTAGCCCCGGGGCTTTGCGTTCTTATCCGAAAGCCGCTGAAAGTTTTGGTAAAAGTTGCAAGTATGGTACTTCTCAGGGTTGTGTAAATGCCGCATTGCTTTTTATGGAAGGTAAAGGTGTTCCTCTCTCTTACCTTAAAGCCATGGAGCTAAGTGCTACCGCTTGTGATAATAACGACGGGCAGGGATGTAACAATGTAGGTGCACTTTATGCATCGGGTTCCGGCGTTCCAAAATCATTTGACAAGGCTAGAGCATATTACGAAAAGTCTTGCAATCTGCATTATGGGCTGGGGTGCGCTAATCTTGGGGCGCTCTATCAAAATGGAAACGGAGTAAAGAAATCCTATGCCAAAGCCAAGCAGCTCTATGAACAAGCTTGCAACATGGACGAACCGGAAGGCTGCAATAATATTGGTGTTCTCTATCTAAATGCTTTTGGTGTGAAGCGCTCCTACAAGGATGCTGCCAAGTATTTTGAGAAAGGTTGCACGCTAGGTGGTGGAGATTCTTGCTTTAACTACGGCTCCTTGCATAACAGAGGCCTTGGTGTAAAGAAATCCTATGCAATAGCTAAAGAATTGTTTGGGAGAGCTTGTGACTTTGGAGACGATGAAGGTTGCGAAGAATACGCCAAGATGGAAAAGTAGTCCCTCTTGCTTGAAAAATTACTTTAATTTTCATGAGCTGTAGAAGTTAGGAAAGCCAGGTTTTCCGAGAGGCAGGTCTGGGAATCTATAGCGCGAGGAAAACTTTTATGAAATAAGCTAGATTCTCACTACAAATACAAAGCGATAAAGCCTAGAACACATTAAGCTTTATCGCTTTTGAATTAGGTGTAGCTATTTAACTCAGAAATAATGGCCCTTCAAATTCAAGTCTATTCTTCCGCTAAGAGCCAATTTCAACTTCGTTAGTGGATTTGGAAAGAGGGGTGAAACGAATTGAACTCGACTTTTCTATTGAGAAAGCATATTCCTCTGTCCTTTGGCTACTGATCCTCGTTTTTCTCCTTGGTAGAAATTGATGCCTCGGATCTAAAAGTGGCTCTGTACTCTTTGGGAATTGAGACCCTCTTATTCCACAAATGACTTGGGAAGAACGAGACAGTAACAGGGTCAGAATAAATATCCTGTTTTTCCTTTTGAAAAACTCTTCTAGCAGGCTCCGTTCCTTCTTCGCCTGTAGTAAATGCTAGTTCAGCCTCAATATCTTTAGGAATTCCACGTTTATATGATGTTGATACAAGTGTGAAAAGGTCAAGAGAGTCTGAGGGGAACTGAATGGCAAGACATGGAGAATATTCAAGTTCGCCCGTGGATTCTTTTACTGAAGGTTGGTAATGTGGATCAATTTTCCAGCCTAGAGCTTGATCTTTTAATTGTCGGAGAATGCGTCGGCAGAGTTTCTCTGACCAATAGAATTGCTCATAACCTTTGTCGCTAAGGACTGTTTCTAGCATCGTGGTTTCTCTTTACAGATCCATGAACTTGCTATTTTAAAGTTTGATTGTCTGCTTCGGATCAATGTCATTGGTCTGCCTTCTAGTTCCTGAAATACAACAGTGGCCACTCAAAGGCATTAATGCACTTCAGGATATTTCAAGCCTATCTTTGGAGTTTGAAGCAAGAAGCTTTATAAATTGACCGCCAGAGAAGTTAACTTCTAGGGCGGTCATTAATCGAAATCTTCTAAGCTAAATTATTAGCAACTGAAGCATGGATATTATTAATAGGTTAGAGACCAGGCTCACGTGGTTCCCTGCGTTCTCTTCTTCTAGGCTCTCTTTCTTTCCTATGTTCTTTTTCTCTTCTGTGCTCTTTCTTTTCTGGTTGGCTCTTCTTTTCATCGGCAATGTAGGCTGCAATTTCTCTTCCAATGACAGTAGCGGAAGTTAACTGAGCGCCACCAACGTAGTTGTCGTAGAAGAGGCCGCCAGCGGCGTTACCAACGGCAAAGAGTCCAGGAATTGGCTTGTTTTCAGTGTCGAGCACTTGGCCATTTGTGTTGATTAACGGTCCACCAAAAGTAGCCGTCATACCACCGCTAAATGGAACCGCATAGAAAGGTGGCTTGAGAATTGCACGTGGCTCCTTGAGACTGTTAGGAGGTGTCAATTCACCAGTCTTTCCTTCTGTGATCGCTTTGTTGTAGTCATCTACAACAGCCTTAAGGCCTTCTGGGTTCAAACCAGTTTCCTTGGCCAGCTCTTCAATGGAATTGGCTTTATAGACGGGTGCATGATTCAAGTCATAGCTCGCCCAGTCGTTCTTGAGGATAGGAAGCTCATGAGTATCGGCATCGACGATCATATAGGCGAAATTGCCTTTTGTTTTAGCCGCTGTATCACGAGACATCTGGACATAGGTCTGACCTTCGTCCGTGTAGCGTTTTGTTTCTGTATCGACTGCAATACCGTTGTTAACGATATTTAGCGGATTGGCTCCTGTTGGTCCATGAATTGGACCACTGTGATACTGATCTACATTGACTACTTGTGGATAGTAAGGAGCGGTAAGAAGAATGCTTTCGCCAGTGACTGTATGAGATCCTCTAATCGGCATGCTAGCTGCTGCAGGGCCGGCCATCATGGTTAAAAGCATCTTATTGGCAGAATATCCACCAGTTGCTAGTACTGTGCCGTAAGTTCCAAGGTATTCTTCATAACCATGCTCGGTCTTGACTTTGACACCAAGAATGTCACCATTTTCAGGATTGTCTACCAGCGAAACAACTTTAGCCTTATAGACAATAGGAATGTCCAATTCCTTGGCTTTCTCCATTAGCTTGGCCATTAGCTGAGAGCCACCAGGCTTCTTTTCGCCAACCGTCAGGTGGGCACGCTCTAGCTGTGGCCAGACCAGTTTGTTGCCGACAGCATACTGTACTCCAATGTCGTCGACCATCCAATTAATAGCGTCGTCTGATTTTTCTGCTACCAGTTTGGTCAATGCTTTGTCACCGCGACCCTGAGAGACAGTCATCATATCTTCGTAGAACTTCTCTGGGGTATCGTCCTTATTTACGCCTTTTTCCTGTTGAAGTTTGCTATGGACACCAAGCATGAAACCAGCAGCATAAATAGTGTTGCCAGCTGGACCAGACATTTTTTCTACTATGACGGGTTCAAGTCCAAGTTGCTTAGCACGAATGGCGGTAACGATTCCACCGATTCCAAGACCAGCAATAACAAGGTCATAACGATGGGTAGGAATTCTGCCTCTGCGTTCCTCGAAAGGTCTTTCTCTTCTAGCTGGAGCTGCATGGACAGCGGTGGCTCCAAAAATGCTTCCGAGAGCTGTGATAAGACCTCCTTTCATGAGGAATCTTCTACTTGTTTGCATTAATCTATATTCCTTTCAAAATAAAAAGTCGCTAACTGAAAAGAGCTCTTGACTCTGTCAGGGTCAGTAAACAATTTGCTAAAGTCCTTGGAAAAGATCTCCCAGTTAACGATTTCGGCATTTTACTGAAAAAAGGGACCAATAATCTTCAAATATTAAAGTTGCTCATGTATAGTCTGAACTTGCTATTGGTATCGAGGTTCAAAAGTCTTGATTAGGATCTCGCTGACACCATAAAACAATTGGAAAGAAAAATGTAAAAGTTATAATCCAAATCTCCTTTCTCTATGAACGAAGACAGTTTTCTTAAAACCTGAAGAGAAATATCCCCCTTAAATGTTCAAAAATTCTTCTGATATGGCTTGCAAAAGACAATTTGTCGGTTATCAAAAAACCCCCTTAGTCAGCGTATTTATGTGCTTTACAGAACGTTGAGTTCGAATCTTTAATAGGATTTTTCTGACTAGTTGGTTTAATCACCCCAAAATGGTTCATTTTGGGCAAAAGAGGTAACAATTTGTGGCAGTCCACTCAATCATATTGATATGGCTGGCAGGGCAAAGGTGGTTGCGGAGATATAGAAAATGATGGAACTTTGGATGTGTGGATGCATACTCTTTGGGCTCGTCAGTTTCCTACTAGCAATTGCATGGGTTCGCTCTATGTGGAGCGATCGGGAAGATAACCAAGATCACTTCTATAAATTAGAGCCATCTTTGAGTTCTTCTATCGACTTTAAGAAATTGCAAGTCACTCCTGCAGAAACCTATAGAGATATGGGGGCCTAAGACTACGTAACTAAAAATGAAGAGCAGGAAGTCGTTTCAAGTTTAATGAAGGCTGGGTAGTCCATCTTTGACCTTTGGATAGGGTCAGTTTTTATCCGTGTGCTTTGCTTCTGTTTCCTGTGTGACCTGAAATGAATTAATAACTGCAACTATAGGTTTTCAGGACCGGCATCTGCAGTACATAAAGTTACTCAACTAAGTTTCTTTGAATTTTTGAGTAAATTCTCCTCCAAAAGTAATGTCGAAAAGCGTTGAATCTAGGGAAATCAAACTGGACAAAGAACTTAGTATTTCCAAGTAGTCCGGGAAAATTCATCTAGTTGATTATCAAAATCATTAATTTAAATAGGCCAAAAGTGGTAAAAATAATGGTCGTGCTATGAGCATTTGAATCTGAGTTTCTCTACCAACAACTACCGATGGAGTTTGTCTTGTTCAAAATTAGAAAAATAATATTTTCTGTCTTTATTGCTAGCGTCCTTGGGTTTCAAGGCTGTGCTCCACTCATGTTGCATGACAAAGGTCCTGACGTTGTACCAGGTTTTGATGCCATTACTGAAGGGATAGTCCAAGGTAAGACAAAGTTGTCGCAAGTTAGGGAGAGGCTTGGGGCTCCAACTTTTATTGCCCGTACGACGCAAAATAAGCAATTATTTGCGGCTTATGTATTTACAAACGGAGTAGATATGGATACCAAACCCAATTGGATCAATACCGTGGGTACTATTGGTTTTGTTCTATATCCCCAGGTAGTAAAAGTTTTATTACTAAAGCTAAATAAGAAAGGAGTCATTACTGGAGTAGACATGTGGGGAGTCACTTATAACCGGGGATATGCGTTTACCGCCCTCGGGGAAGGCGGCTGGGGCGAAAAGGAGCGGCCACTTACAGCAGAGGAATTAAAGCAGCCAATAGATTATGATCCGATGACCATTATTCTAAGTTATAACAAATATCTGGCGAATAAGCTAAATGTTCCTATTTACAAGGTTCCATCTTCAATGGAGGATAAGAAATTTCCACTTTGCAGCTACAGGTGTCATGCTGAGCTTGGCGCTGAGATTAAGCTTGGGAAATTTGAAATGGTAGATGAAAATCCGCAAGCAGAAGCTGGCGATAGGAAGGTCCAGCTTATCGATTCAGAAGCATTCCGCGCAAGCCAAGCCAAAGACTAGAGTACGAGTTGATTCGATAATTTTAAGTTGACTCCTTTGCATAGCGTGACTTTTGTTATTAGTTGTCAATTGACTAAAATAAAGATAAATGGCAGGTATCTCCATTTCTGCCTAGTTGTCAGACTTAAGACATACATCCTTTCAGAGATGTTGGTTACGCTTGCGTACTGCATAGAGGAATCTAAAGCTTTCCTTTGGGTTGGAAATCATTAATTTTCATGTCGAAATCTGCACTCAAAGAAGTCCAAAGGTAGAATTTTTCAAATTACATTTGAATTCAACTAGGGAGAACCAATCTATGAGAATTCTGCCAATAGTGTTCACAGTCTTTCTAGCGGTTAATAGTTATGCTGCAACAATAGAGGAGGACGAACAAAGCTGTGAAGCTAACAACGCAGATGCTTGTCTAGCATTAGGGCTTAGATACAAGGACGGTGACGGAGTCGAAAAATCCTTTGAAAAAGCTGTTCAGTATTTTGAAAAAGGTTGCCAGGAGAATCAGGGAGAAGCTTGTTTCTGGTTAGGCCGTAGCTATCATAGGGGCGAAGGCGTAGAGCAGTCCAACGAAAAAGCTATTCAGTTCTATCAGAAAGGAGTGGATTTAGGCAATCCCCGCGCCATGCTTAATCTAGGTGCTGAATATGCTAGAGGTGAAGGTGTCCCAAAGTCTTTCGAAAAAGCCTTTGATCTCTACAGGCCAGCTTGCGAGGCGGACGTTGGTTTGGCTTGCTCGAACCTTGGTGCTATGTACCTAATGGGAGAATTTGTTAAAAAAGATCCAGATAGAGCTTTGGAACTTTTTACTAAATCGTGCAATTTAAACGAAGCGCAAGGATGCTTCCTGTTAGGTCATTTTTATGTAGCTGGCGAAGGAGGTGAAAAGTCTGCTGAGAAAGCAGCAATTTATTTTGCGAAAGCTTGTGATTTGGATTCTGGCCAAGCTTGTGCCAATCTTGGAAGAGCCTATCTTGAAGGTGAGGGAGTAGAAGTTTCGCCTTCCAAAGCTATAGAACTTTCGGAGAAGTCATGCCAACTTAAGAGTGAGACTGGGTGCTTCAATCTCGGACTTTATTACAGTCAGGGGGAAGGTGTAGAAAAATACTTTGAAAAAGCAGATGAGTTATATAAAAAGGCTTTGTAGCTTAAATATGCCGCAGCAATGAATAATCTTGCCAATCATTAAAAAAATGGGGAAGGTGTAGAAAAAAACTTCGAAAAGGCAGTGGAGTTATTTAATCAAGCTTGCATAGGTAAGGATGCGGCTGGGTGCTCTAATCTAGCGGAGGCATATCAAAAGGGAGAGGGAGTAACTAAAAATGATGTAGATGCAGTACGCTACTTCCAACAAGCCTGCGACCTTGGCAGAGCTAGATCATGTAACACCCTCGGGGTTCTAGCTGAGCAAGGGGTAGGATCGGAGAAGTCCTATGAAAAAGCAGCTAAATTCTTCCAAAAAGCCTGTGATCTTAATGATGGTGTAGGTTGTCGAAATCTAGGTTTGTATTATGTAAAAGGACAAGGGTTGGAAAAGTCAGTAGAAAAAGCAATTCAGTCTTTTGAGAAAGCCTGCGATTTGAAATATGGAGAGGCTTGCTACCAGGTTGGTCTCGGTTATCAAAACGGTGAAGGAGTAACTAAGTCAGCAGAGAAAGCTGTTCAGTTCTTTCAAAAAGCATGTAATTTAAAAGATAGTTCGGGATGTTTCGCATTGGGAAATGCGTTTTTGGATGGCAAAGGTGTGGAGAAATCCACTGAGCAGGCAATTAAATATTTAGGTATTGCCTGCGAGGAAAAAAACGGTTTTGGATGTACGTTGCTGGGTATGGTCTATGTTAGTGGGCAAGGCGTACCAAAGGATGCAAAAAAAGGTATTTCATTTCTTAAGACTGCCTGCGATCTAAATAACACTTTTGGCTGTTACCAGTTAGGACTTTGTTATCAAGCTGGGAAAGGAATTGAGCAGTCTGATGAAAAAGCGATTACTTTATACAGGAAATCCTGTGACGGAAATAATGGGGATGGCTGCACTGCACTTGGCCTGTTAACCGAAGAAGGGAGAGGTACAAACAAATCCTATGGAAAAGCAGCTGAGTTATATAAGAAAGCTTGTGAGCTTAAGAATGGATTCGGCTGCCTAAGTCTAGGCAATCTCTATCAAAATGGACTAGGCGTAGTACGTTCCTATGACAGTGCTAAATCGTACTTCGAAAAGGCTTGTGATTTTAAGACAGCCGGTGGTTGTAATAACTTAGGAGTAATGTTTGAGAACGGTCAAGGCGTCCCCAAGTCGTATAGTGACGCAAAGGATTACTTTGAGAAAGCTTGTGCGTTGAAATTAGGCCTGGGTTGTTCAAATATCGGTCGACTCTATCAGGAAGGCCACGGTGTGAGGCAGTCCTATGAAAAAGCACTTGACTACTATGAGCAAGCTTGCAATATGTCTAGTGGACCAGGTTGCTTTAGGTTGGGATATATGTATTACGGCGGAAAAGGCGTTAAACGGTCCTACCAACAAGCCCATGAATATTGGGAAAAATCTTGTGGCCTAAAAGAGGGTGTGGCTTGCTATGACCTTGGTACGCTCTATGAAAAGGGTCAAGGTGTCAAGAAATCCATTGCAACTGCCAAAGAATTATATGGAGAAGCTTGTGAGTTAGGCCACGAA
>JAJPXW010000230.1 GCA_021205255.1 Burkholderiales bacterium | reverse complement strand
GGAAAATACTAAATAACCTCTTCAGACTTAAATCCAATCGTCTGAAAAGTGCAAACCTAGCTTTTCCAAAAGATCATTCCTTTTACGTGGAGACCATAAATGAAAATCCTAATTACGTTGGCTGCCGTCGCTCTTGCATTGAATTGCGCTTACGCCGAGCAAAAGATTCCAGAAGGATCCCAGTTAGTAATACCTGCTTCCGAAATGCAAGCAGTAAAGGGTAGCGATAAGGTATTTACCGGCGACGTCACAGTCCAACAGCTTTCTGAACCGCTTCCTGGTATGGCAGCAGGTTCTGGCATGGTAACTTTCCAACCTGGTTCACGCTCTTTCTGGCACACTCACCCAATTGGCCAAGTGCTCATTATCCTTAAAGGTGAAGGTCGCTCCGGGGTATATGGAGAAAAAGTCAGCGTTCTTAAGAAAGGCGATCTTGTTGTTTGTCCAAAAGGCGTTAAGCACTTCCACGGCGCCGCACCTGATCAAAAAATGGTTCAGATGACTATTACCGGAACTCTCCCAGACGGTCAGAACGTCGAATGGATGGAACCAGTCACTGATGAACAGTACAACAACATTAAGTAACCATTTTATTTCAATTACTTAAGACGCGCTAAAGCAAAGGGAACTATAAAAATGAACTTCACACGGAGACAAACTCTCATGACAGTAGCCGTTGGCGCAGCCGCTTCCGCTCTGAGTATCAAAGCGCAGGCGGCAGAAACTTGCGAAAATCCTGACTTCGAGGAAATGAAAAATCGGATGCTCAACGTTTCTGAAAGAGGAAAAGGTTTAAGTACCGAGCAGAAGTATTTTGTACTTCTTGCCACTTCCGCCGCCCAGGCTTTGCCAGTGGAAGCCAAGGCCATTGCCGCAGCCGCCATTAAAGCAGGTGTAACGCCAATTGCCATTACCGAAGCTGTCATCCAGACATCGCCATATGTTGGAGTTGGTCATGTCGAAGCTATTCTTCCAGCTGTTAACGAAGCTTTGAAGGAAGCTGGAGTGAAACTGCCATTGGAGTCGCAAGTTACCGTCAATGACGAAAACCGTCTTGAAAAGGGCATTGAAGTGCAGGTTTCCATTTTCGGAGACTACATTAAGGAAATGCACAAGAATGCTCCGAAAGGCCAGGAGGGCATCATTATCAATGATCTGTCCGGCTGGTGCTTCGGTGATTTCTACACCAGAAAAGGCATGTCTATAAAAGACCGTGAGTTAGTAGTTTTTGCTGCAATTGCATCGCTCGGAGGTTGCGAAACACAGCTGACTATCCACGAAAATGCAAATATTAATGAAGGCAATAGTAGGCAAGACTTAGTCGACGCTATCCAAATTGCCGCACCTTTGAACGGCTTCCCAAGGACATTGAATGCCTTGGCGGTGGTAAATAACATTAAGTAATTGAGCCGTGGGCCGGGCATGTTTCCGGCCTGTTTACCCGCAAAAGTTTTAATTGGTTTGCATTTAATTTTTATTTATCGGGAACACCTAAAACATGCCCATTACACGTCAAAACTTCATCAGATCGATTGGCGCACTAGCACTTCTTTGGCAAACCGATGCGTTCTCCAAATTAGTGACCGAAAACATTCAAGGAGCTACCCCAGTCATTGGTAGCCAGCAGGTCACGACTGAAACACCGGGAGCCGCCAAAGTCTATTTCACTAAGCACATCGATTCCGATCACCTTATTAAGCTCTACCAGTTAGTTAACCAGGACATCCATGGCAAAGTAGCCATCAAAATCCACACTGGCGAAAAGCACGGACCAAATATTCTCCCAAGAGACTTGGTAAGAGACTTCCAAAAGACCGTTCCCAACAGTGCTTTAGTTGAAACGAATACGCTCTACAACGGAGACCGCGGCAACACCAAAAAACACCAGCAGACTCTTTTAGTCAATGGTTGGAACTTCTGCCCAGTCGATATTCTCGATGAGCATGGCGCTGTTGAATTCCCAGTCAAGGATGGTTTCCACCTCAAGAAAGTTTCTCTTGGCAAGAACATTCAGAACTACGACTCCATGATTGTGCTAACCCACTTCAAAGGTCATGGAATGGGTGGCTTCGGTGGCTCATTAAAGAATATTGCCATTGGTCTTGCAGACGGTCGTGTAGGTAAAGCCCAGGTCCATGACACACATCCATCAAACCAGGATTACGCTTCTTGGCCAACTAAAGACGTCTTCATGGAAAACATGGCTGATTCCGGAAAGGCCGCTCTTGATCATTTTGGTAAGAATGTCTGCTTTATCAATGTTTTAAGACGTATGTCTGTAGACTGCGACTGTGCTGGAGTGGGAGCCGCCGAACCAACGCTTCCAGATATCGGTATGCTTGCTTCCACGGATATTCTTGCTGCCGACCAGGCTTCTGTAGATATGGTCTACAAGAAATCCAAGGAAACCCATGACCATGGTCTCTCCATGGTCTACGTCAGCTTTCCGCTATGCGGGAGCATAGAATGGGCAAGCCACAGTACGAGCTTATTGATATCGACGAAGTGTAGAATCATTCCTTGATATTTTTAAAGAGCAACATGCGAGATGCCTATCGATAGCTAGATAAGGCATCTCGATGTTTATTAAATCCCAAAAACTTCAAACCTCAAACCTCAATTCCAACTTAGTGCTTCTAGCGCTGCCGACATCAGCCCTAATGAGCCAGAAGGGGAATAACAAAATGAAACTTGTAACCACAAATATTCAGGATGCAACACCTGTTATTGGAAGTAAACAAATTACAGGAAAAGCCACTGGATCGACTGCCAAGGTTTATTTCACCAAGCATATCGATGCAGAACATCTCATTAAGCTATATAACCTTGTCAATAACGAGATCTATGGCAAAGTAGCAATTAAGCTACATACTGGAGAACCTCATGGCCCGAACATTATTCCGCCGGCCATGGTCAAGACTTTCCAAGCTCAGGTTCCCAACAGCAATATTGTCGAAACGAACACCCTTTACAAAGGCGCCCGTTTTACTACGGAAGAACACCGCAAGACTCTTGAAACCAACGGATGGACTTTCTGCACTGTAGACATCATGGATGAGGACGGAACTGCTACTTTGCCTGTAAGAGGTGGCACCAGACTCCATGAGCTATCAGTTGGAAAGAACTTACTTACTTACGATTCTCTAATTGTATTGACCCATTTCAAAGGCCACGCCATGGGAGGCTTCGGTGGCTCAATGAAAAATATTGCCATCGGTTGCGCCGATGGGCGGATAGGCAAAGCGCAAGTCCATATGGTTGAAGGTCCCGAAATTCCATGGGAGAAATGGCCAGATAAAGAACCTCTCATGGAAACAATGGGAGATTCCGCAAAAGCTACCTGCGACTTTTTTGGTAAAAGAATCACTTTCCTTAATGTCATGCGCCGCATGTCCGTCGACTGCGATTGTGCCGGCACTACCGCAGCCGAACCAACTATTCCTGATATCGGAATGGCTGCTTCCACCGATATCCTGGCAGTAGATCAGGCATGCGTGGATCTTGTCTATCACGCAGGAAAGGAAAAGAACCACGATCTCGTCGAGCGTATGGAGTCAAGACACGGTCTACGTCAGCTTTCCTACATGAAAGAACAGAAGATGGGTAATCCTCAGTACGAACTTATTTCGATTGACGACTAGAAATCTAATTTCTAGGTATCAATCTTAAGTTAACCATCTATTGAAAAGCCACCAGAGCAAATTACGCAAAGGTGGCTTTGGTTATTTTTCGCTGAAGATTCAACTTAAAGATATAGAAATCCGAGCTAAATATTCCGGATTGCCTCTACTAGTTCATCAGTATCCTTATCGCTAGTGCACCAGCTTGTGCAGAATCTGGTAATAAGCTCAGCTTGTCCGAGATCGGGCCAAATTTGAAAGGAGAAATGCTCTTTTAGCTCATCAATGGCCATTCTTGGCAGAATAGGAAATATCTGGTTAGTTGGAGAATCCACCCAAAATTTATATCCCTTGTCAATAAACGCATTCTTGATTTTCGTAGCCTGCCTAATGGCATTCTTTGAAATTTCCAAATAAAGCATTTCATCGGAGCCCTCTGTCCGGGAGAGTAGGGCTTCAAATTGCTTGCCTAGTACAAAGCCTTTTGCAAGCATTGCGCCTTTTGATTTAATTAGGGTCCTGAAATTTTTATCCAGCAGTCCAGGGCGTGGAAAGACGATGCATTCGCCGAAGAGCGCACCTACCTTTGTGCCGCCAATTGAAAAAACGTCCGTATACCTTGCTATGTCTTCAAACGATAAGTCATTATTTGGGGCAACTAAGGCATAGCCGAGTCTTGCCCCGTCTACATAGAGAATAAGTCCAAAGCGATCGCAAGTTTCCCTGAGTTTCACTAATTCATCTTTCGAGTAAATGGTCCCTAGCTCTGTCGGAATAGATATGTAGACCATAGCAGGCTGAACTTGATGCTCACGGGTTTCGTCTGCCCAGAAATTCTCCATATATTCAGACACACCCCTAGCCGTTAACTTACCGCCTTCGTTTTTGACAATAAGTACTTTATGGCCTGAAGCTTCGACCGCACCTGCCTCATGGGTAGCAATATGACCAAGATCTGAAGAAATAACACCTTCGTAGGGACGTAGAAGTTGAGAAGTAACAACTTTATTAGCCTGCGTTCCACCACTTACAAAATAGGCATTTGCATCTGGGGTCTTACAGGCTTCCCGCACAAGATCCCGAGCTTTTTCGCAATGAACGTCGGTGCAATAACCAGGAGCTTGCTCGAAATTAGTGTCTCTCAGCAACTCAAGAATTTTTGGGTGGCAGCCCTCGGAGTAGTCATTTTCAAATCTAATCATCGCTATGTCCTTCTGGAGCAATTACAAGGTTCTAACCTCAAGTGCAATTTAAGTTTCTTTTTGTATTTAATGAACTTTTTCTTTCCAACTTAAGAAAATGCCCTGGCAAAATTCCAGGGCAATAAGTAATTAAGCAGTACGGGTTCTAAGGTAGTCAACAAGGATCGGGACTGGACGACCCGTGGATCCCTTCGTCTTACCTTCCGAATTCCAAGCCGTTCCGGCTATATCCAAATGAGCCCAAGAAGTGTCGTCTCCGACAAAGAATTTCAGGAACGCGGCAGCTGTACTTGCACCTGCGAATGGACCCCCGATATTGGCAATGTCGGCAAAGTTCGTCTTAAGCGCTTCAGCGTAGTTTCTGCAAAGCGGCAGACGCCAGCACCTGTCTAAAGAATTCTGGCCACACTGCAAGAGGGCATAGGCAAGATCTTCATCATTGCTGAAAAGCCCTGCATACTCTTTTCCAAGAGCAACCATGCAAGCTCCTGTCAAGGTCGCCGTATCGATCACGGTGGCTGGTTTGAACTTATCTATGGCGTAGCTGATCAAATCGCAAAGAACCAGTCTGCCTTCAGCATCTGTATTTAGAACTTCGACAGTCTTTCCGGAGTAGGAAGTGAGAATATCGCCTGGCTTAATAGCATTTCCTCCCGGCAAGTTCTCAGTGCACCCAATGATTGCAACGATGTTAAGTGGCATCTTGAGTGCCGAAGCAGCCGCAATGGAAGCGACAACTGCGGCCGCACCGGACATGTCGTACTTCATTTCGTCCATAGACTTGGCTGGCTTGAGAGAAATACCACCGGAATCAAAAGTCAGGCCTTTTCCAATTAGGCAAATAGGAGGATTGTCTTTTTCACCACCGTTATATTCCATCACTACCATGCGAGGAGGTTGGGCGGAGCCCTGAGAGACTCCAAGAAGGCAACCCATCTTCAATTTCTTTAAGGCTTCTTCGTCAAAAACCGTCACATCGATATTGAGTTGCGTACCGATGGAAATGCACTTTTCGGCCATGAATTTAGGCGTACAAAGATTAGGAGGCATGTTGCCAAGGTCTTTGGCCATCATCATGCTCTTACCAAGGGCAATGCCGTAGGAGAATGCCTTTTCGAATTCCGTTGTCTTCTCAGGTACATAGACGGCAATAGAATCCGGTTGCTTCCATTGAACTTTATGACTGGACTTCCAATCCTCTGATTTCTCAAAGCTTTCAACCATAAAGCGGGCTGTCTTTTCAACTGCCCAGACAGGATCGACACCAAGCCAGTCATCGGAGACAATCACAATCTTCTTTGCAAAGTAGACTGCCTTGAGAGCTGTTTTAACAGCTAATTCAAAATTCTGAGCTCCGTCTTTTTCCTTACCTAGACCGACTACAACGACACGCTCAGCCTTGACACCAGGGACTCTCCTAAAGATAGCAGCTTCGCCTTGGCAACCTGAAGCATCGCCAGATTCAAACCATTTTTCCAACACTCCACCGGAAGCTAGACACAAGTCCTTAGCCGATAAAGTCATATCGCCGCGGTATTTTCCGACGATTAGGGCATCGCATTCCAATTCGGCGAGTGTTCCGTCAATCAACGAAAATTCCATTTAAATTCCTTCTTGTTTATTTTGATAATTAGACCAGTTCGTTATTTTGTGCATAAAACTTACGCCTTCCAAAGAGATAGGGAGCGAAAGCAAGTCAAAACTGGTCATATTGCGTATTTGAAATTCTAGTTCCCATGCTTATGCGAACCTTTTCCACTGGCATTTGGGGAGTAAAACAGTGTCTTGGATAAAAGAAAGGAAAGCGGGTCAAAAACGTGGTCGTAAAAACGCCACAAAAATAAATATTGACAACGCGCTTTCCAACTTCCCATTATCCCCCTCTAGCTAAAAACATTGGCCTTTCTTCCCTGATATGAGCCTAATCTTGGAATTTTCAATACCCTTATCTAAGAGCATTGCGGAACTTTTTGAATTTCGCAAACTAACTTTAGGGAAAATAGGTTTTCCTCTGTAGAATCCCTGTCCAATTTCTATCCCGATGAACTTGGAGAATTGCAATTGCCTTTATCTCGTCCCAATAGAGAAGCTATGGCTGCAATAGTCGGTCATAGCAACGTTATAGAAAATCCCAAACTATTCGGTCCTTTCACGGACGACTTCACTGATCATTACAAATCTAAACCGCTTGCGGTTATAAGACCTAAAAATACGGAAGAGCTAAGTGAGGTCGTTAAATACTGCTACGCCCATGAATTGCCAATGATTCCACAAGGGGGAAACACGAGCTTAACAGCGGCTGCATCCACTTCGAAAGAAGATTGCCAACTCATCATTTCGCTAACCAAAATGAAAAGGCTTCTGGAAGTTGACCCTGATAGCGATACGATGACAGTCGAATCGGGTATGACCCTTGAAGAAGTTCAAAACCATGCAAGGGAAGCAGATAGGCTCTTTCCTTTATCGTTCGGTTCAAAAGGCAATGCGACAGTCGGTGGCTGCCTAGCTTGTAATGCAGGCGGAGTAAACGTCTTAAGATTCGGGTCGATGAGGGATCTGGTTCTAGGTATTGAAGCTGTTTTGCCTGATGGAAGGATCTGGAATGGTCTAAGAGCCCTAAGAAAAGACAATACTGGATATTCGTTGCGAGATCTCTTTATAGGTTCGGAAGGTACACTCGGCATTATTACTAAGGCAGTTCTTAAACTCTATCCACAACCACTTTATATGCAGATTGCCTACTGCGGTGTGCAATCTCCTAAAGTTGCTTTAGAGCTTCTACAGAAATGCCGGGAAGAAGCCGGATCAAATTTAACGGCTTTTGAACTTATTAGTAGCAAGCCCATCGAAAGAGTAAGAAAATACCTCCCTGATATAAAGGTCCCCGAAAACCTTACTAAAACACCATGGGTGACGCTTATTGAAATTTCTTCGCGTCTCGTGTCTACCGCTCCTAGTCTTTTTGCAGTACTTGAAGAGGCCTTTTTGAAAGGCTGGATCTTAGATTGCGTTGTTGCTAAGTCAACGAAGGAAGAACAAGAGTTCTGGCATATTAGAGAATCCATTCCTTTAGCCGATAGAACAGCTGGTGGAAGCATCCATAGCGACATCAGTTTGCCAATTGCGGCCATTCCTGAGTTTATTGAGGTAACTACAAAAAGATTGCAAGAGAGGTTTCCTTGGCTGGGAGATTCTGTCTACGGACATCTTGGAGACGGTAATCTCCACTTTAATATGGTGTGTCCGGAACATCCCGATCTTCCTTACGAAAATGAAGAAGAGATAAGAGACATTCTTTATTCTGAAGTCAATAATTTCAAAGGTTCCATTTCCGCCGAGCATGGAATCGGGCAACTAAAGCGAGAGCATAACTATCGGTTTAAAGATTCCATAGAGATTGAAATGATGGAAAAAATTAAAGATGCTTTTGATCCCAAGTGGCTCCTGAACCCCGATAAACTCCTACGTAGGCCGTCCATACTTTCTGAAGATCACTAACATGAAAAAACAGACCTCTCCTAAGAAAATAGATAAAGATAGCGCAGATGCGAAAGCGCAGAAAAAGGGGAGTTCTGTCCCAAAGGAGGATATTTCTGAAACAGTAATCGATGATGGTTATTTTGATATCTCTGAAGACAAAAGAGTAATTATTTTCTTTGTGGGCGCGCAAAAAACTCTAGAGAAAAACTTTGGAACACAGAAAATAAGCTCAGAGAAGCTACTTGAAAAGATTCCTGAAATCTCTAATTTCTGCGATGTGGAAGTTCATACCTTTACAAGCACACCTGCCGCATCTATTACGCCACAAATGATGCTTGACCTCTCTAACGAGATACAACAGAAGCTCGATGAATCTGCGCTTAGCGGTGCAGTTGTAGTCCATGGCGCCGACACGTTGGCAGAAACAGCCTATTTTCATGGAATCTCGCTTTCCGAGCAATTCCAGTCCAAGTCCTTTAAACCCGTTGTCTTTACGTCCGCTCAAAATCCGCTCTTAAAGATAAGCGATGAGCTGCCAGCTAATTTACTGGCTGCAGTGCGAGTAGCATGCCATGATTTCAGGGAACTAACTCCGCAAGTACTCATTTGCGTAAATGGGGAAATTCATGGTCCGAAAAAAGTTGAGCAAGTCCGTACCTCCGGATGTTGTACTTTTAGATCCCCTGGATGGGGTCCAATAGGATTTGTAAATAATGATGCCGTCTATTTCCGAGCCGTCAGCATGAACGAGGATATAGCGCTTAACTTTCCCACACCAAAGGTCCTTGGCGCCCAGGTTGGACTAGTGAAAGCGGTTACTGGAGATAAAGGGGAACTTGTTGATGTAATGGTCGACAAAGGGCTCGATGGCATTGTGGTAGAAGGATTTGGAAATGGCAACGTTCCAAAAACCATGATGGACTCTATCCGTAAAGCCACTGAAAAAGGAATCGTAGTCGTAATCGCCACACGGTGCGAGGTTGGTAGAGTATTGGACGAGGAAGAGGAATTTGCGGGGAGTGTAGCCGATCTTTTATTAGCCGGCGCAGTAACGGCAGGTGAAACAAGTGCGGCCAAGGCACGTCTTCTAGTGGCGTATGTGCTTTCGCAACCCGATGCTCAGACACTTAAAGAACATAATCCCCAGTTATTTAAAGCATTCCTACAGGAGTGTCTTGATCCAGTTCTTGCGGCCAGGCTTTTTGAGCCGTAGTCCAGTAATCGACAGGCGCAAAGCAAAAGACTTACGCAAGCAAAAAGGCGCGGGATTTCCGCGCCTTTTTGCTAATCGTAGGAAACTACGTCTTACAGTAGCCTATTAGTCATACAGTTTGTTAATGACTTCACGGGCAAACTTGTCCTGATCTTTCAGGAGCTGTCCAAGCTGCTTGTTATCCTGGAAATCGATAGTCATGCCGCCATTTTGGTGAAGCTTGATGGTTTCCGGATCGTTCATGGTCTTCTTGAATGCATCGACATAGAATTCGATGATTTCAGGAGGTGTACCCTTTGGAGCTACGAGAGCACGGGCGCTACCGTACCATTCAGGATAGTAGCCTTTCTCTTTCAGGGTTGGGACGTCTGGAAGTTCGGCATCGCGCTCTGGAGCAAACACTGCAAGAACTCTAAGTTCTGGCTTTTCGCCCTTGATTAGAGGAGCAACGTCGGCAACTTTAGCTGCTGTAAAGTCAACTTCGCCTTGGCGGAGAGCTAAGAGCTGATCGGCGGTTCCACCGTAAGGAATTGCCTTGTAGTCAAAGCCGGCGCTCTTTGAGAAGAGCTGGGCGGCAGTGTGGTTGGAAGCCTTTACGCCGTTCGTGGAGGACTTGAGCTGTTTCTGCTTAGCGGCAGCAACGAGGTCGTCAATTGTCTTATATGGAGAATCGGCCTTAACTGCAATAACGCCAGTTTCTGTCATGTGGTTAGCAATTGGAACCACGTCAACAATTGTGAAAGGTGCGTTTGGCTGAGCAGCTAGCGTTGTAAATGTAGGAATGTTGATATAGCCGAGAGTCTGACCATCTGGCTTGGAGTTGATCAGTTTTGTCCAACCAATCTTGCCATCGCCACCAGGAAGATTCTGGATGATGACATTCTTACCGACGTACTTGCTAGCTTCAGTTGCAAGGACTCTGGCGCCTGTATCCGTACCCGAACCAGCTTTGTATGCCACGATAATGTTGACATCACCGCTGGGTTCCCAAGCAAATGCTACTGCAGGAAGAGTTGCGGCAACAGCAATTGCCAGAAGTACTTTTTTCATTGTTTAACCTCCATGGGTTCTGAGATTCAAGGTTGTAACTTTCGGAAATATCGAAAGCTCTATTTCAAAATATGGGTGGATTGTACATGCAGACCCTCAAACATAAAATAATTTTTTTTCTTTGAAACAAGTTTTTGCAAATAGAAAGAAAAATTTTGATCTTTGGCTGTCGTTCACTAATCAACTGGAAAGAGAGGACTTAAGAAAACTTAATAATTCCAAATACTTAAGATGCTAAGCAAAAAGTGACTCACTGGAGGGGTGAAGGAACGATTTAAATTAGGTTTGTTTACCAATAAAAAGACTCTATGAGAGGCGTTCAAAATATCACTTACAGGCGCGGGTACGCTATTGCAAATTTCAAGCTTAGTTGA
>JAJPXW010000013.1 GCA_021205255.1 Burkholderiales bacterium | reverse complement strand
GCTTTACTAGCTCGCTGACTTGAAGTGGAAATTTTCCGCCGTAGTCTTTGACTACGGTTTTAGCGCATTTATGTGCATTCCGTGCCCTGCTGTAATAGCCTAGGCCTTCCCATTCAACAAGAACTTTGTCCTCAGAGGCTTCAGCAAAGGACTTAACTGTGGGGAACTTTTTCGAAAATCTCTGGTAATAAGGCTTGACTGCCTCGACTTGAGTTTGTTGAAGCATTATTTCAGCAATCCACCGTAAATAGGGATCTAAAGTCGACTGCCAAGGCAAATTGTTCCTACCGCACTCCTTTTGCCAGGCAATGAGAGTATTGGCAGGAAACTTCTTTACCTTTTCTGACATTGCGGGCAGTAGAAAGTTGAACGGCCTTCCTGGACTATTTTCTTTATAGGTGTCCCGCACTTCAAACAAGGCTTGCCTTCCCTGCCGTAGACAGCAGCATTTAATGTGAAGTAGCCGGACTGGCCTTCAGCGGAGACGAAATCCCTAAGCGTCGAGCCTCCGAGTTCAATTGAGGCATTTAAGACTTCTTTTATGGAGTTTGCTAGAAGCTCTGTGCGGGGTTTGGAAATTTTATTAGCACGGACAGTGGGTCTAATTCCAGCCTTGAAAAGCGACTCGGAACAATAGATATTGCCTACGCCAACAACTATTTCCCCATTCAGCAGTATTGGCTTAACTGGTGCCGTTAGTTTCCTAAAAGCCTCATAGAGGTACATTCCATTAAAGGAGTCTTCAAGAGGCTCGGCTCCTAATTTTTGTATTTCAGGAAGCTCCATGACTTCTTTTTTCGAATTAAACCAAGTCATGAAGCCAAAGCGACGTGGATCGTGATATCTGACAATAAGGTTGTCATCGAATACAAGATCGACGTGGTCGTGCTTAATTACCTCTTCTCCAATGTCTCTGACTCTGAGTACCCCTGACATTCCAAGATGCGAAAGGAGGACGCCATTGGAAAATTCCCAGATTAGATATTTACCTCTCCGCTCGATGTCGTTTAACGTCTGACCTTCCAAGAGCTCACTCAAGTTTTCTGGTACGGGCCTGCGGAACCGTGTCTCCCGAACCACGGCTCCGGTGCAAACATGACCTTTTATTCTTTTTACAAGGCCTCTTCGTGTAACTTCAACTTCAGGTAGCTCCGGCATAAGACAGTCCTAGTACTCTTCCTTGAGAGTCATTATTAGATTAAGAATGATGGCGGCCAGTGTTGCAGTTCCTATACCACCTAGGCCGAAACTGCCAATGTTAAGTGAGAAGTCGCCAGTACCAATAATTAGGGTAACTGCAGCCACAATGAGATTCTTGGTCGAAGCAAGATTCACTCGGCTTTCAACCCAAATTCTTCCGCCAGCCACTGCAATAAAGCCGAAAACTACTACTGAGACTGCTCCAAGGAGCGGTCCAGGAATGGATTGAATACATGCTCCGAATTTAGGAGAAAAGCCAAGGATAATGGCAAAGCAGGCTGCCACTGGAAAGATTAGAGTGGAGTAGACCTTAGTGGCGGCCATTACACCGATATTTTCACCGTAAGTCGTCACGCCAGGACCACCAACGCATCCGGCCGCAATAGTGGCAATACCGTCTGCCGTAAATGCTCGTCCAATGTACTTATCGAGATTACGCCCAGTCATAGCGTTTACGGCCTTAATATGGCCTAGATTCTCCGCAATCAGGATGAAGACCACCGGACAGATCAGGACAATGGCGTCCATATTGAAGATCGGAGCCGTGAAATGAGGCATACCAAACCACGGAGCATTAATGATCGGCGCAAAGTCAATTGGAGTTCCAAGACCGAATAGGTTGGTAAGAACCCAATAAACGATGTAGGAGATGACAATTCCAACAAGGATTAGAAGTTTTTGTAGAAATCCTCTTAAGTAAATAGCTGCAAAAGCAATGATAAGAAGGGCAAGAACAGCGTACCAATGTTCAAAAGGAGTGCTTCCCATTCCTTTAACAGCCACTGGAGCTAAATTTAGTCCAATAACCATCACGACGGCACCGGTAACAATTGGTGGCATTAACCTTTCAATCCATTGGACACCTGTTTTTTGGACAATTAGGCCAATTAAGGCATAGACGATACCGCAGGCGATCACGCCGCTCATGGCTATGCCAATATTTGGATTAGGACCGCTGCCGGAATATCCAGTGGCTGCAATGATTACTCCAATAAACGCAAAGCTCGAACCTAGATAGCTAGGGACTCTTCCTCCGACGATTAGAAAGAAGATCCACGTACCGACCCCGCTCATAAGGACGGCGACGTTAGGGTTCAGACCCATTAATAGCGGAGCGAGAACTGTTGAGCCAAACATGATGATGACGTGCTGGATTCCCATGGCTACGGTTTGCGATAGCGGAAGCCTTTCGTCAGGAGCAATGATGCCTTCGGTCTTTAGAGTCCAGGTCGGAAAGAAAGATTTTGCCATTTGTGGTTTCCTTTGGATTTTTCCCAATTTTAAGACTGCAGCCGTGGAGAAAGAGGAGTTTCAAGGCTCTTCCGGTAAAGGCGCTTTTTAGTGTCAAGCTAGTGTGCAGTAGAATCCGCATTTACTTTCAGTCGTTTTATTTTTCGTTAATTCTTCTAATAAATGGCACAGACAAGCTCGCAGTTGGACAAGGATATTCAAACGAGAAGGACATTTGCCATCATCTCCCACCCGGATGCCGGCAAGACCACGCTTACTGAAAAACTTTTATTGTTCGGTGGTGCAATTCAAATGGCCGGTGCTGTTAAAAGCCGTAAAACAGCTCGGCATGCCACAAGTGACTGGATGGAAGTGGAGCAGCAACGTGGAATTTCCGTGACTTCTTCAGTAATGCAGTTCCAATACAAGGGCGATGTGATTAACCTTCTTGATACGCCGGGTCACCAAGACTTCTCAGAAGATACTTATCGAGTCCTTACTGCCGTTGACTGTGCCGTCATGGTGATCGACGCCGCAAAAGGCGTAGAAGCGCAAACTATTAAGCTTCTGGAAGTCTGTCGTCTGCGAAACACGCCAATCATTACCTTTATTAATAAGTTAGACCGTGAAGTCAAAGATCCCATTGAGCTGCTTGGAGAAATTGAAAACGTACTGAAAATTGATTGCGCTCCAATCACATGGCCAATTGGCATGGGAAAGACCTTTAGAGGCGTCTATTCATTATTGGACAAGAGGCTCAATAGATTTACGCCTGGTGGAGTCAGGCTTACTAAGGATGTTGAAGTTATTGAAGGACTTGATAATCCAAGACTTGATGAGCTTTTTCCCATGGAGATGCCCCATGTTCGCGAAAGCATTGAGCTAGTGGAAGGAGCAAGTGAACCGTTTTCCTTGGAAAGGTTTCTCGAAGGAACGCAAACCCCGGTGTTCTTCGGTTCTGGAGTGAATAATTTTGGAGTCGAGGATGTTCTTGAAGCTTTGCTGAACTGGGCTCCAATTCCACAGCCACGCGATGGTGGGGCACGCATGGTCGAGCCGGATGAAAGTAAATTTTCAGGGTTCGTTTTCAAAATTCAGGCCAATATGGATCCACGGCATCGTGACCGCATTGCGTTCTTCAGAGTCTGTTCCGGCCGCTATGAACCTGGAATGAAGGTTTTCCATGTCCGAGAAGGCAAGGAAATGAAAATTCCGAATGCTCTGACCTTCATGGCTAACGATCGTGTCAAAATGGATACAGCGGTGGCTGGCGACATTATCGGCATTTATAACCATGGCCAGCTGCACATTGGAGACAGTCTGAGCCAAGGCGAACACCTTGGATTTACTGGAATTCCGTACTTTGCCCCTGAACTATTCAGAGGGGCGAGGCCTAAGGATCCTTTTAAGGCAAAACAATTGCACAAAGGCCTAAAAGAGCTAGGCGAAGAAGGAGCCATTCAAGTATTTGAAGACGACTTAGGCAATTTGCTTCTTGGCGCCGTTGGCCCACTTCAATTCGAAATTGTTGCCCAACGTTTAGCTACTGAATACAAAGTCGATGCCATTTACGAACATACGCCTATTTCGACGGCTCGCTGGTTAACTTATCCAGATGAGAAAACTCGCAAGGAATTTGAAAAGGAACAGTCGGCAAGGTTAGCTAAGGATGCCGATGGCAATCCTGTATACCTAGCAACTAGTATCTATAACTTGCAGACAACGCAAAAGCATTGGCCGCAAGTTGGATTCCATACGACTAGGGAGCATGGCCAGATTATGGCGCATACGGATTCGGTCCATTAAAGAAAGCTTTAGGTTGAGGACCTAAAGTGGTTGGAGGATACTATCTGGTAAGAGCATCTTTAACCGGGATCATGGCTCTATCTAAAACGCCTGTTAGCTTAGCTAACGTAACCCCGTAGTTAACCATAGGGATCCCAGCTTCTCGGCATTGCCTTTGCCTTTGCAGCATTGCTCTGCGAGTGAGCATGCAGGCGCCGCAATGGATGACTAGCTTATAGGGAGCTACGTCTTCTGGAAAGGAATTTCCGGTGTACCAAGTGAAATCGAGTTTGCCGCCTATCCTTTTTTGCAGCATTTTTGGAATTTTGATGCGTCCTATGTCTTCAGCTTGGCACCGGTGAGTACAAGCTTCTGCGATAAGAACTTTATCTCCAGGTTTTAATTGGTCAATAATTTCCGCGCCTTCCGCAAGAGTGACTAAATCGCCTTTTTGGCGAGCCATCAAGATAGAAAACGAAGTCAGTGGAATTTCCTTTCCAACTGTCTGATTTGCCTTTGCAAAGGCCTGGCTATCGGTAATAGCTAGAGCTGGTGGTTTCTTTAAATTTGCCAGTTGGTTTTCGATTTCGTTTTCTTTAGCAACTATTACGGATGCACCTGCATCTAAGGCATCCCTAATTGCCTGGACTTGTGGGAGTATGAGTCGTCCTTTTGGAGCTCCAGTATCAACTGGTACACAAAGAATGACCGTATCTCCGGGTTTAAGCAGATCTCTTAGAAGAGGTGGATCTTCAAAAGCCCTTGGAGCCAGTTTGACAATGGCATCCATAAGTTCGGTCATGCCAGATCCAGTAAGCGTGCTGATAGGTAAGACTTCAAGACCAGTCAAATCCACAAGCCGCTTTATTCTTTCATCCGAATATTCCGAGGAATCGACTTTATTAACGGCAAGAATGACTTCCGTGCCGAGCTCCTTAAACTCTTTAAATAGAGTAGTTTCGAAATCAGTGAGGGACTCAGCTGCATCCAATACAACGATTGCCAGATCGGTTTTAGTCATAGCTTCTTTGGTTTTTCCAACTCGAAGCTTGCCTAAATCACCCACATCGTCAATACCAGCCGTATCAATAATCATTACAGGACCAAGAGGCAAGATTTCCATGGCTTTGTAGACTGGATCAGTCGTGGTGCCTGGTGTCTCACTAACTAATGCGGCGTTCTGTTTTGTTAACTTATTAAAAAGGCTTGACTTGCCTGCATTTCTTCGACCAAAAATTCCAATATGCACACGGTTTGCTTTTGGTGTTTCTTGAATTCCCGCCACTTTACTTACTCCGTCGCCTGTAAGTCGTCACCGTTGCCAATAGGGCTACATTGATACTCTAATTCAACAAGGTTTGTCTTATGGAGACCTTAGGAAAAAGGAAGCTTGCACTTTACGACGTATGGATGTCGAGTTCCTAAGTCATAGGAAGAAATTACTTTCTACTTCAGGCTAATCCAATGCCGACTACCCAGGAGGTAACTTGGTGACAAAAGCTTGGCATGTCTTTCTAACTTACTTGACTATTAGAAGTTAAGGATTGGCATTTGGACTAACCTAACCCACCGCTTGCATGCTTCCTGCAGATTACCTTTTCTCTTTTCTCTACTTCTGTTTCTGTATTATTTCCTGCCACTTGTCGTATGCTACTTTAGCTGCAGGTCCTATGTTGTAAGCTAATAAAAATGGTCCAGTTTCTTCTGAGCCAATAAAGCTAATAAAACATTTTTGCTCCATTTTTGGCCAAAAGTACATTTTCCACAGATATTGCCGCTTTACATCAGTGGGTTCCCCGTAGTACTTAACGAGATTCTCGAGATACTGGTCAAACATTTGCTTGGTACCGCCATTTTTAAATAGCATCATTACACCATCGATAGTTTGGCCATCATGTGCCGCAATAAAGTTAACTGTAGGTGAACCCGGCAAGTTAAAGCAACCTTCCTGGATGCTTATTCCTCTTTCTACTTCTTGATCCTCAATGGTTTTTTCCTCATAACCGCATCCTTTTTCCTTAAGGGCGGTAATTGCTTCATTCAAGGTGGTTTTATTGGGGACGACAATTCCTAAAATCGGCTCCATTTCCGGCAAGGTTGATGATTCGGTTTGGGACTGTACTGTGGATAGGGATAGACCAGAAGCAATTGCTACTACAAAAGCAGTTTTAAGAAGGTAACTAGACATCAATGTCTCCTTAGATGGTTGAGAGCGACAATCGCATATTAAGCATTACTCAAATTATGTGCATCCAAATCAGAGATAGCTGATAGCTTCAGAAAACCAGTTAGCGTTTCGATGCAGTTGGCATTTCTATAGGCCCATAGAACCGATTCAAACTCAAAACTAACGAAAACACAGCGTTTCTCTTGGCTCTTTTCAAGCTCAATTTCTAAATTCCAAGAACAGACTTACAGGCTTCCTGAAAATCTTTCTTATTTACACATAGCACTTTAGTAACTGAGAGGCACATTCCCGAAAGTACGTGTGAGGAATGATGTCCATAGTTTCTTAGCCTATTATTTACCGAACTACTGAATGGCTTTGATTAGGATTTCATTTGTTAGCTGCTGGAAGTAAGGGGAGAGTTCAATGGTAAAAAATTTCTTTATGGCAATTGCTTTTGCCGCTGCTCTCCTATTGACTGGCTGTCAAACTCTAGATAACGACCCCGACTTTGTACCGGTAACGTGGCAGGATTTGAGTGTTCCAAGACTTACCATAATTTTTGCTAATAGGCCGGTGTCTGAAGCAGTAGGAATAGTCGATCCTAAAGTCGATACTTCCAGAATGCTCGAGTTGCTGACGCTTTCATTGAAAAACCAAACTAAACAGCCTCTTACCGTAGAGTGCCAAGCTGCTTGGACAGACAATACCGGTAGCGCTTTAGGAGCACCTTTCCCGCCCATTACGATGAATTTGCAACCTGGGGAGCTGGGACCCATAAGCGTGTTGGCGAATAGTCCAAATGCAGTCTATGTTGCTCTATGGATAAAGGTAGTGTCCAATGAGAAGGAATTCAACCCTGGTCCTCCACCTCTCTAATACTTTCTCTGACTTTCTCTGGAGACTGTGCATGATGAATAGTAGGAAACTGGCAAAAAGAAAGAGAATGGCATTCATTCTTCTCGTGGCTGCTCTGCTAGTAATTCCTGGATGCACGCCTATAGGTCATGGAACTGGCGTCTCAGTGCGCCATTCCTCTACGTCTATATGAATCTAGTTGATGCTTTCTGTGAAGGGCCGATTAGATATCTGCTTCTTTGAGAGGCTTGCGAAGTTCGGCTCTAATGTTGTCCATCATGGAGTAGAAATCTTTCATCATGACTAGGCCAATTAATTTACCCCGGTCAGTTACGATGAATTGATTCTTATCTTGTGGATTCTCTTTGATCGCACCGATGAGTTTCAGCGCAAGTACTTCTTTGAAAAGCTTAGTATCGACTTCAACTTGATGAACATTTCGAAAATATTTCCGAGAAAGCCTGCCGGAGAATAGACCAAGAAGTAGACGATATTTGAGGACATCCAACTTCTTAAAGGAGCGCTTCCTTTCCACGCCCGATAAGCCGTTTCGGATTCTCTGGTTGTACCTTCTCAGAGAAAAGGTATTGACATAAAGAGTATCTCCAAGAAAACTGAAAGCTCCGGAGCCAATACCTAAATATTCGTCATTGTCTATGACGTATTCGTCAAAGCCCTCGTCATCGGCTTTACCAAATGCCCAGGAAGATAATTGCGTGTAGTGCTTACTTAAAGTGTCGAGAATAATTCTGTATTGACGAGCCATTATTTCCGGAGGCGCTGCGATTGAATCTTTGACACTGCGCTTAGTCTGACTAGTCACCATTAGTGGGTAAGTGGTGATTTGCCGCGGAGAAAGTTGTAGAACTTTCTGCAGGTCGTTGCGCAAGACTTCGTCGGTCTGGCCTCGAAACCCAAAAATCAAGTCCACGTTGCAAATTGGAAAGTGCTCCTGGGCTTGCATGATGCTTTCAAAGACTTGCTCGCCTGACCCAAACTTCTGGTAACGGTCCGTCATTTTAAGGATGTCGTCATTGAAGCTTTGAACACCTACCGACATACGGTCCACTAAGCCTTTAAGTACCTTTATGTTAGGGTCTGCCATGGCTTGCGGATCGGTTTCGCAGGAAACTTCCTTAATGTTGGGGAAAAGCTTTTTAGCTAATTCAATAGTCTTGACGAGTTCGTCAAGCAAAATAGTGGTAGTGCCGCCACCTATATAAAAAGAAGTGAAGTCGTAGCCAAGCGCATTAACAGACTCCATTTCCTTGCGTAGGCTAATGAAATATTCTCTGGCTTTATATTCTTTGAAGAGAAAACGATGGAAAGTACAGTATGAACATAACGTATTGCAGAACGGTATATGTGCATACATCATGTACTGATGCCCTGGCTGAGGGCTAGGAAAGGTATCGATGACGCAGGGATCGAGGGTAAGTTTGCGTTCGAGTTGATACTGCATCACTTTTTCAGTGGTATACAGCATCCAGCTTGGGGCCACGGCTTCGGATTTTTCTTTCCTTTCTAGACCCTTATAAGCAGTTTTAATGGTTTCTGTTGAGCCAGTCATCGGGGTTTTCTGTCATCAAGATAAAAGCATTGAGCTGCAGGAGGGGGAATTAGGCTCTAGCTCCTTTATACATGCTCTCAATCACACCCCTATATTTTCTCACCATTGGACCCCGTTTTAGCTTAAGTGTAGGAGTTTGTAGACCATTGTCTATAGTCCATTCATCCAGGGTTGGCCAAGCATTTCGTGGAACGGCATAGGCAGGGAACATCGAACAGGCTTTTTTAACGCGCTTAAGTATTTTCTGTCTTACGGTGTGGTTAAGCAAAGATGTTGGGTCGCTAGGATCAAGTCCAAGCTTATTTGCGAATGTTTTCCAGGCATCGAGGTTTAGCGACACAATTACTGAGATGTAGGGCTTGTCATCTCCAACAGCAAAACATTGTTCAATAAGCTCGTTTTGCTCAACAGCACTTTCGATATCCACCGGAGAGATTTTTTCTCCTGTGGAAGTCACAATGATTTCTTTGATGCGGCCTTTGATCTTTAGCCTACCTTGTTCGTCAAATTCGCCTTTGTCGCCAGTGTGCAACCAGCCATCCGGTGAAATGATCTTTTGGGTTTCCTCTGGCTGTTTCCAATAGCCTTTCATGACAAGGTCGCCTTTGACCAGTATTTCTTCGTTTTCTCCGATCTTGACGTTTACATCCTTCAATAGACGACCTACAGTGCCAGGATTGTTATCAAGGACTTTATTGCCAGCAATGATAGGGGAAGTTTCCGTCATTCCATAGCCTTGGAGAATAGGTAGGCCGAGACCGCAAAATAATTTTGCCGCCTTCCCATTAAGAGCGGCACCTCCACTAATTGCAACTTTTAACTCTCCTCCAAAACGATCCATTAGCATTTTGGAAATTTTTTTAGTTAAAGCTCTTCCAGCCGTGCTATCTAGAACCTGCAAAGGTGTCTTCTTAAAAGGAATTTTGTTTCTCTTGCAAAAATCCCTCCATCCAACATCGACTCCCCATTCAAAGAGCTTACGTTTAAGTGGATTACCTTTCTTCAGAGTCTCTTGAAGTTTGGCGTAAATTCGTTCGTATACGCGGGGAACGGAAATTAAGACGTCCGGCTTCACAATCGTAAAGTCTTCTGCCAGATATTGAAGAGACCGGTTAAAGACGATAGTGCAACCAGTAGCTAGCGCTAAATAGTCGCATGTCCTCTCGAACATGTGAGACAACGGCAAGAAGGAAAGAAGCTTAAAACCATCGTCTGGGTTTACATGGCCTAATGTGGAACGCACATTACTAGCAATGTTCCGATGGGTCAGCATGACGCCTTTTGGCCGACCAGTAGTGCCTGAAGTATAGACAATGCATGCCAGGTCATCGGCTGTTGGGCCATCTGGCAATTGGACCTGATCCTTTCCAGCATCTAGCCAGCTATTGAGCTTTTCAATAACTCCGCTAGTTGGAGAATCGTCATCAGTTACTATGACTTTTTTGATATTGGAAAGATCAAAGCCCGCTTCCTTTATCTTTTCCCAATGACTGAGCTTGTTAGTGACAAGGAAACTTGCTCCGCTATGGCTAAGAATAAAAGCGCTTGACGCAGGTGTATCAATGGCATGAAGAGGTACGGGAATAAGGCAATTGGCCAAGGCCGCTTGGTCGAAACAAATTGCATTAACTCCGTTAGGTAAGAGCATGGCAACTCTTTCACCTTTGCTAAAACCGGATTTCGCGAAAGCCTTCCTCCACTCAAGGACTTTCTTTGCAGTTTGTTCGTAGGTGTAAGAGATCCATTTCTTTGCGTTTTTATCGTATTCCCTAAGTGCCTCTAAATATGGCCCTTTCTGTACTCTGTTCTGAAAGAACTCACAAAGGGTGGAAAGGGTGTACAGAATCTTTTCTCGTTCTTCTTTTGTATCTGTCAAATCCAAGCTCCTTGAGACCGCATGATTCCACAGGATATTCAAAGTGGGGAAAATAGCAGATTTTTAGGGTAGAAACCGACCTAAAAAACGGCTGTATTCCCTCATTTAGCATAAAAGCCGGAAAATTCCGGCTTCTATAAACCTATTTCCTATGGTGCAATTCTGACTTCCCAGCCAGAGGGGCACTCAGTGACATAAGGATAATAGCTGTTGCTGATTGCGCACCAATACATAGTGGTACCTGCTGGAGCAGGAGCCACAACTGGTGGCGGTGTAACTACAACGGGGGCTGCTGGCACCACATATCCTGGTGGATAG
>JAJPXW010000180.1:10061-11023 GCA_021205255.1 Burkholderiales bacterium | reverse complement strand
GTTTTGAGTGTGGTGATGCTCATGACCGCATGAGCAAGTTTCGCCTTCCTCGTGGTCGTGATGGTGTTCATCGTCGTGGTCATGGTGATGTTCATGATCATGGTCATGGTCGTGATGGTGACCACATTCGCATTCTTCACCATCGTGGTGATGATGCTCGCAAAGCTCCGGCGCTTCTTCCTTCAGAAAATCAGGATCAAGTTCTAGAACATTGTCGAGGTTGAATCCGTGAACGTCCAGTACTTCATTCAAGTCGATGTTGCCCATGCTGCATTCGATGACTGGGGCACGGGGATTAATGAAATGAAGTCTCCTCGTCAGTTCTTCGACTTGTTCTTTTTCAGCAATATCTATTTTGGAAAGAAGAATTCTATCGGCAAATCCCGCTTGGGCCTGCGCGGCTTCGGATTCATCTAGGGTACGTGAGCCGTTGATCGCATCTACTACCGTGATGACTGAGTCGACCATATACTTGTCGGCAACTTCGTCGTCCATAAAGAAGGTCTGTGTGATTGGACCAGGATCGGCAACGCCTGTGGTTTCAATAAGTAGTCTTTCGAAATCGGTCTCGCCGTTCTCTTTTTTCTTGGCCAGTTTTACTAAATTTTCCGCCAAGTCTCCACGGATGGTGCAGCAGATGCAGCCATTGCTCATGGTGATGATGTCTTCGTCTTCGCTTTTAACCAGAAGGTCCGTATCGATAGCTACCTCACCGAATTCGTTTTCTATGACAGCAACCTTGTGTCCATGTTCTTCTGAAAGAATTCTGTTGAGAAGCGTAGTCTTGCCAGCCCCAAGAAACCCTGTAATGATTGTTACAGGTATAAGTGAATCCATTAAGTCCCTCCAAAATGAAGCTTTTTCGAATCCGATTTAGCGGGTGATTCTTTATTTATCTGGTATCAAAAGAAATCACGGGCATGAGATTCTATTACCTCTGTCAAGGGCTTTGATTATTATTT
>JAJPXW010000180.1:8600-10051 GCA_021205255.1 Burkholderiales bacterium | reverse complement strand
GTATGCAGAAGCCTGTATCCACGGGGGTTTTACAAGAAAGACCCAAAATGGAAACGAGAAGTTTCAAAAAATAATTTGTTGAAAGCAAACGTAAAAAATTGAAAAATCACGTAATTTGGGATTTTTCGCTTGCTTTTACGACTTCTACGCCTATCTTCGGTTGATATTCATTACGAGTGATAAGGTGTAGGCCTTTTAAGTATTCACCCTCCGGCAAGGTCATTAAAAGTGGATGGTCGGAACCGGCTCCTAAACGGGATATCATCCAGGCTTCCACTCCGGAATCAAATACTGCCGCAGCTACGATTTTTTGGAAAAGATCAACATCTACTGCACCTGAACAGGAGAAAGTCAGCAGATGCCCTCCTTTGTTTAAGAGCTTTAAGGCATTCATGTTGATGTCCTTATAGGCTCTTGAAGCTTTAGTGATGTGGTGATGACTTGAAGCAAACTTAGGTGGATCCAAAATTATCAAATCAAATTTCTCGCCTTCATCCCTGAGTTTTCGTAAATACTCAAAAACGTTGTCCTCGATCCACTGCAGGTCCGCGTCTGCCAGATTGTTGCGGGAAGCATTCCTTTTGGCAATCTCCAAGGCATCGGCGGAAGAATCGATGGAAATGACTTTTTCAGCCCCTCCTTTAGCTAACGCAAGAGAAAACCCTCCTGTGTAGCAAAAACAATTCAAAGCTCTTATTCCTCTTCCATTGAGCCTGCGGAACTCCTCGGCAAGATGTTGCGCTAGAAGCCGGTTATCTCGTTGGTCTACGTAAAATCCTGTTTTATGGCCACTTCTGACATCTACGCCATAGGAAATACCATCTTCGACAACTTCAATTTCCTTTGGAGGTTCCTGCCCTCTCAGAACTTCTTTTCTTTCAGTTAAACCTTCCCTAATGCGAATAGCAGCATCCGATCTATCGTAAATTTGGTTAAGCCCGGTACTCTCAACCAATGCGTCGGCTATTGCCTCTCTCCAATATTCGGCTCCTGCAGATTGGAACTGTGTAACTAATTGAGTGTCATATTGATCAACAATCAAGCCTGGAATGCGATCTGCTTCACCATAAAAGAGCCTAATGGCGTTGGTTCTGTCCTTTAGGTTTTTCCGAGCTTCTACGGCATCCGCAATTCTCTGCTTAATCCAGTTCTCGTCAATGACGTCCTTTTCATCAAAGGACCAACATCTAGCGCGCAGTGCGGATTCAGGCGAGTAGGCAGCCCATGCAAGAAAATTTCCATTGCTGTCAGTGATACGGACTGTTTCACCTGCTTTAGGATTCCCTTTTGTAGAGGCCACTCCTGTGGAATATACCCAGGGATGCCGGCGGAGAAGCGCTTTTTCTTTTCCTGGCTTTAGAACGAGAGTAGGCAAAGGTTTGTTCATTTCGTTGATGGCTGTAGACGAAGAAGAGCCGCTTGAGATAGCTTAAGGGCAGGCAACGCGAAAT
>JAJPXW010000180.1:0-8590 GCA_021205255.1 Burkholderiales bacterium | reverse complement strand
AATGGTCTGGGAGTAGGATTTGCTAAACACATAAATCCGAAAGCTAATCCTTGGGGATTGAAGAACGGTGTTAAGAAAACTCCGCCTGTTTCAGATGGCTTGCAATTTGTCCATTCCGCAATTTCAGTGCCGGCATTTTCTCCCACATACGGTTCCGGCAAAGATGAAATCTGAGCTCGAATCCAAGGCGGTACAGGTTCTGCAAACTTTTTATCCTGGAACTCAGGGGCTAGACTCCACAATCGAAGTACGCCGTGCTGGACGTTAAAGTACTTTAAAAATCCTTGCAGAACGAGATCTGGCAGAAGTTCCGCGTCATGGGCCGAACAAAGAGTCTCTCCGAACGTAAGGACGTTCTTCCAATGGCTAGAACGAATATGTTCGGCTTCCTCTTGATCTTCAATAGCATCTTGTTCCTTCAGTTCGTAGACTGAAAGGGAAGCTCTTAAAACTTCATTTTGGCATTCGATGACTGAACGCGTGCCTTCCTTGTTTTGGCGGGGCGGAACCATCTTGCAGAAAAGATCGATATGGTTTCTGAAGAACTCCGGATTGTCGTTTAAATAGGCCTCTACGAAGTTTTCCGCTGTAGTTCTTAGCCTTTCGTCCTTATCCATTTCCATATCTGTATTTTCACGAATGGGTTGTGATTAGATATCTATTTCGCTATCAAAGACCGTAACAGCCGGTCCATAGAGGTCGACTGGTAATCCTTCGCCCTCCCAGGTTAAGGTCAGGTTCCCTCCCTGATTTCTAAGGGTGACGGGCGAATCCATAAAGCCAAGTTCAATGGAAGTAGTCGCTGCTGCGCAATTTCCTGTACCACAAGCTAGAGTCTCCCCAGCGCCTCTTTCCCAGACCCTAATTCTTCCGTGATTTCGGTCGAAGACTTCCAAGAAACCGACATTGACACGTTTCGGAAAAGCTGGATGGTTTTCAATGAACTTACCAAGCTTATGCACTGGAGCATTATCGAGATCGTCTACTTTTACAGTGGCATGGGGATTGCCCATCGAACAGGCCGAAAACCACCAAAGTCTACCTTCAAAAGGTACAGCCCATTGACGGAATCCTTTTACTTCACGTGTAGGAAGGCCTCTTGGCACGAAAGGCAAGTCTGCTGGAACAAAAGAAGGAACTCCCATGTCTACTTTGACTTGGCCGTTTGGCATTAACTCAGGTTCTATGATTTCACGGACCGTCTGTACTCGGATTCTTTTTTTATCCGTCAGTCCTTTTTCGTTTACATACTTGACAAAGCATCGAGCGCCATTGCCACATTGCTCCACTTCTCCACCATCTTGGTTAAAAATTCTGTACCTGAAATCAATCCAGGGAGAGTTGGACGCTTCTACTACCAGCATTTGGTCCGCTCCGACACCAAAGTGTCGGTCGCAAATCTTGCGGATCTGTTTGTCTGTCAAGTTAAATGGTTCTTTAGTGCAGTCAAGGACGACAAAGTCGTTACCTGCGCCTTCCATCTTTGTGAATTTAACTTTCATTATGTATTGGCTGACAAGGACGTTCCTTTAAGCCGAGTCATTCTATACAAACAGGCTTGAAATCCATGCGAAAGCAATAGTTTTGCCATTAATGGATTTTTCAGTACGAAGATTAGGCTTCTTACATAAAATCAACTGGATAGCCTTATCTCTCAGGGGAAATAGAGTACGTTTACCAAGATAAAGCAGGGTAAGTTTGGAGGCGAGTGCAAGCACACCTATTAGAAGGATAGCGATGGTTTAACTAGGAATGGACTGCGATCGGTCGAGTTTTAGTCCAACCAGCTGTAAATATCTGGTTCACCTTCAGGGCGAGTTTTAAAACGCCGGTGAGTCCATAAGTACTGATCTGGGTACTTTAGGATGAATTGCTCGATTCCCTTTGTGATTCGAAGAGTGTCGGCTTCTACGTCATTGGTTGGGAAATTTTCAAGCGGACCAAGTAGATGCATGGTATAGCCTTCCGGAGTCATTTCCGCAATGCCCCAAATAGTGGCCGCGCCCGTTAGTTTGGCAAGTTTGGAAACCATTGGCAGAGTTGCTGCCGGAACGCCGAAGAAAGGAACGAAGATAGAATTTCTCTTGCCATGGTCCATATCCGGAAGATAGTACATAGCAAGTCCTTGTTTTAAAGCCCTGACGACTTGCATCATTGCTGTAGGACCCTTGCGTATAAGTAATGGGTCGGCAAATCTTTTACGCCCCTTATATGCCCATTCGTCCCATACTGGATTGGATTGAGGCTGGTAAAGCGAAAACCCTCTGTAGTACGTATTGATGCCGATTCCACCGGTATCAAGTCCGACAAAATGCGGTGTGACGATAATGACAGGCTTTTTACTGATCAAATCCAGGAACATTTCCTTGCCCTCGAACTTGACCATCTTTTCTACCTGTTCTTTAGTTCCGACCCAAAGCACGGAGTGATCTAAAAGTGCGCGAAGCAGGTTTTTGAAAACTCTCTTAGCTGTCGCTACTCTTTTTTCTTCAGGCCAGTCTGGAAAACAAAGCTCTAAGTTTTTAAGGCAGACTCTTCTACGTTTTGGAACTACGTACCAAGCAATGGTTCCAAGGACATTGGCAAGTTTTGTTCGAGAAGATTGCTTCCAGTTTGCAGTTTTATTTAGCGTTGCAACAGTAAGCCTTGAGATAAACAGATTAAGGGCAGACTTCTTTTTAGCCATTGTTTAAGGATTGAAAAATTTTCTTTTGCTAGATTGGCGGCAACGACTGTAGTTACTGCTTGGAGCGGTAATTATAAGTTAGGTGTTGAGTTAAAGGACAACTTGCAGAGCACCGCCCGGTCATAAGACATAGGGACCGGACAAATCTGCTAAAGCGTCCGGGATCTTTTTTTCTTGGACGCTGTCGCCTGATTAACAATTTTTTGGATGACAGCTTAATGGCACACGACGATTATCTTTTTACTTCCGAATCGGTTTCGGAAGGTCACCCCGATAAAGTAGCCGATCAAATTTCCGATGCAATTCTAGATGCGATCATTGCCCAGGACCCAAAAGCAAGAGTCGCTGCGGAAACTCTATGTACTACCGGTACTGTAATTTTGGCCGGCGAAATCACCACTACAGCAAAAGTCAATTATGCCGACATCGTCAGAAAAACTCTAAAAAGGATAGGGTATGACGACAGTAGCTATGGCATTGACCACAAAGGTTGCGCTGTTTTAGTTGCATACGACAACCAATCCCCAGATATTTGCCAAGGCGTCGATCATGCCTGCGATGACCCTGATGAAAGGGGCGCTGGAGACCAGGGCCTCATGTTTGGCTATGCATGCGATGAAACAGAGACTTTGATGCCGGCTCCAATTTACTATGCCCATCGTCTCATGGAGCAACAAGCTTTAATGCGCCGCAGCGGCGAGATGCCTTATCTTCGTCCTGATGCAAAGAGCCAAGTAACCATGCATTATGTGGATGGTCGTCCAGTTAGCGTGGAAACTGTAGTGCTTTCGACTCAGCATTCCCCAGAGATGAGCGATGGGGACAAAATGAAGCCTGAATTTGTCGAAGCAGTTATTGAAAAGATTATTAAGCCCGTATTTCCGCCAGAGATGCTTAAGAACACTAAGTTCCTAGTTAATCCGACTGGTCGCTTCGTTGTTGGCGGTCCGCAAGGAGATACTGGTTTAACGGGTCGCAAAATTGTGGTTGACACCTATGGTGGCGCTTGTCCTCATGGAGGAGGAGCATTTTCTGGAAAAGATCCAACGAAAGTTGACCGTGCAGCCGCTTATGCGTGCAGATATGTAGCTAAGAATATCGTTGCAGCCGGTCTTGCTCGTCAGTGTCAAATCCAAGTGGCTTATGCCATTGGGGTGGCCAAGCCTGTCAGCATTACGGTTTACACGGAAGGAACAGGGGTAATTCCAGACGAGAAAATTGCTGAACTTGTCCACGAGCATTTCGACCTTAGACCAGCTGGCATTATTAAGATGCTCGACTTAGAGCGTCCAATCTACGAAAAAGCGGCTGCCTACGGTCACTTTGGTAGAGAAGAGCCTGAATTTACTTGGGAGCGCACAGATAAAGCCGCTGTCCTTCGCAAGGCAGCTGGACTTGACGATAAAAAGCCCGACCAAAAAGAAGAGGCTCAAAAGATCGACAAAGCCTCCTAAGTCACTGCAAAGGTCTCCTGGAAGCAAGTGTTTCTCAGGAGATTCCTTTAGATTCAAAAGATTTTGGATTCAAAGCTAAAAGCTACTTAACAAGTTAATAGCTGGATTACAACAAATTAGAATCTGCTAGCAAAAATTTAGACAAAAATACAATCATGACTATTCGCCTGCTTACTGGTATTACTCCTAGCGGTACTCCTCACTTGGGGAATTATGTCGGTTGCATAAGACCTTCCGTAGCTGACTCAAAAAAGCCAGATACGGAAAGTTTTTATTTCCTTTCCGACCTCCATGCTCTTATTAAGGTTCATGATCCTGAAAGAATTGAGAAAAGTCGTCTTGAAATTGCTGCGACTTGGCTTGCGTGCGGACTTGACCCCGAAGTAGTCCATTTTTACCGACAAAGCGATCTCCCCGAGGTTCCAGAACTAAATTGGATGCTTAACTGCGTCTCTCCTAAGGGATTAATGAACCGTGCCCATGCCTATAAGGCTAAAGTAGACGCTAATGCCAATGCAGGTGAAGATCTTGATGTTGGTATATCGATGGGACTCTACTGCTATCCCATCCTCATGGCAGCCGATATTTTGATTTTTAATGCCAACTACGTTCCTGTTGGTAAAGATCAAGTCCAGCATATCGAGATGTGCCGGGATATTGCTACCCGCTTCAATCAGACTTACGGGAAAGACATCTTTACGTTGCCCGAGCCGCTTATCGATGAGGAAATGGCCGTTCTTCCTGGCCTAGATGGTCGCAAGATGAGTAAGAGCTACGACAATGTGATTCCTTTGTTCGAAGGCGGAGCCAAAGCTTTGAAGGAAGCTATTGCAAAGATCGTTACGGATTCGAAATTGCCTGGCGAGCCTAAAGATCCTGACTCGACAGCCTTGACCCAGATATTCGATGCTTTTGCTACACCTGAGGAAAGAGCAGGTTTCAGAGACCAGTTAAAACTTGGTATGGGTTGGGGAATAGCTAAAGAGATTGTCTACGAGAAAATCAATAAAGAGCTAAGTCCTATGAGAAGGAAATACGAGGAACTCATGGGCGAGCCTGAAAAAGTAGAGAATATTCTGGCCGAAGGCGCAGCTCGAGTAAGGCCTCTAGCCGATGCGCTAATTAAAGAGTGCAGAGACGCAGTTGGTTTGAAGCGTTACGTTCCTGTGGCTAAGGCTAAGCCAGAAAAAGTAAAGAAAAAAACAAAGCCGTCCTTTAAGCAATATAAGGAAGGTGATGGACTCTTTTGGTTCAAGCTCAATGATGCCGACGGCAACCTCGTGTTGACTGGCGGAGGCGTCGCTAGCGGCCAGGAAGCTGGAAAAGCCATTGGAAAATTCAAGACTGAAGGAATGAAAGCTTTCGATGGCATGACCTTGCAACTAGAGCCAGGAATCACTGAAGAGATTATTGAAGAAATTCGAACCCAAATGGTCGATTAAATAATTAATCACTATCCGAAAGAAGCCGAGAATCTCGGCTTTTTTCTTCCTTGAAATTCGTTATTGAGTACCTGCCTTCCTATAATCGAGCGCCGTCAATAAAAGCTCAATCAAAAATCAATAACAACTCAATAACAACCAATGGAGATCGCACATAGGAAGAGCACGGACGGCTCGGTGCTCAAAACAATTTTCAGCCGTACTTTTATCGCAATATCGTTAATCAATTTCTTTGGCATGACGGCTTACTACACTATATTCGTCATGATGATGCCATATTGCGTCTCAAAGTTTGATTTATTCACTTCCTCAGCTGGCCTTATTACTGGCTAGTAGTTATAGGTTGTCTAGTCGGTCGATTTTTCTCAGGCGAAGTCGTTAGAAGTTTTGGCTTTTTAAAGTTATTGGCTTGTGGTCTTATCCTCTATGCCGCCTCGACAGCCAGTTATCCTTTCGAGACTTCATCAGAAGTGAAGTTTGTCAACCGTTTGGTCAATGGAACAGCAGTTGGAGTGATCGGTACAGTTACTGGAACGCTGGCTGCCGTAGTGACTCCGGTTAGATACCAAGGAAGAGGAATTGCCTATTTTTCAATGAGTACGGCCTTAGCGTTGTGCATTGGACCGTTTTTATCGATTTCTCTTCTTGATTGGATAGGTGCCTCAGGATTGTTCTGGGTGGCAACTGTTTTTACTTTCTGCAGCCTTTTTCTTGTCTTTTTCGTAAGGGTGACGAAGACCGAATATAGGAAAGAGAAGAAGAAATTGTCCATTAAAGATTTCATAGAGCCTTCGATCATTCCATTTTGCCTAGTGGTCGCGCTTATCTGCGTCGCTTGGGGGAACATACAGGCATACATGGGCGCTTATGCCGAGGTAAACAATGTCCAGCCTGCCGCCGCACTCCTTTTCGTGGTCTATGCGGTTGCTATGCTGGTTTCAAGACCATTTACTGGGAAGATTTGCGATACGCATAGTCCACAACTCGTGTTCTATCCTTCTATTGTGTGCTTAGCTCTTGGCCTAATATGCCTATGGGCAGGCACCAATGATTTCTTTGTCCTTCTTGCTGGAGTTTTAGCAGGCTTGGGCTTTGGCAATATAACTTCTGTCGGACAGACAACTGCAGTTTCGATGGTTCCCAGAAACCAATATACCCAAGCAAATAGCACTTTTTATATTTTCTTTGACATGGGAACTGGACTTGCCCCTTATCTTTCTGGTTTCCTAATTCCATTAGCTGGCCACAACGGCATATTTGGCTTGACTTCTATTCTGGCGTTTGTTTGTATTCCGCTTTATTAGTTAGTGATGCGTAATTACAAGAAGGCAAGTCTTGGTGTTGCACTTGAATTAGAGCCACTGTCGTCTAAAAGAAGTGAGCAGACCTCGGTAAATTAAAAGCTAAGTAGCTATTTTCGTGATTTTGACCTTTCCTAGGGGGAGGTGAGCGGAATGGGTCAAAGCGGATAGATAGCCAGAATGGACTGTACTTGCGCTGTAATTTTGCCCGGTCGCATACGACCAGGCAGTTGGCATTTCTGTATGTTTATTTGGCTGTCTCGGGTTCAGTACGATTGAAGGTAAATTCTCTCAATGAGAATGACTTACGCCAAATCTTCGCTTTGGGTGATGATTTCATCTAAAGGAATGTCAAAAGAGTCTGGGTAGATTGTATCTACATGACATTCCTCGAATGCGATTCCGATGGTATACGGTCTGTCTCCATTTCTAGAAGCTAGGTATCGATCGTACCAACCCGCTCCGTAGCCAAGACGGTATTTTTGTGAATCAAAACCAAGGCACGGAATAATTAGCAATTCAGGAAGTGTAAAACGACTAGAAGTGGGCTCGAGAGCACTGAATTTTCTAGCTTTGACTTCTATGCCAGGATTCCACAGCCGAAAACGCATTGGGTCTTGTTCGGTGCTAGGTAGGGAAGCCAAATGGTCTGATGAATCAGCCAGCCAATGGAGCACAGCAGGCGTAATCTTGGGCTCAGTTTTGATGGCCCAATAAAAACCTAGGGATTTATATGGTAAAGAGGTAAGCTTTCCATAGAGTCGGCGCTGGATGGAGGTAACGGATTCTTTGTTCTCCGCACTTGACTTACGGATAGCAAAGAGCTCCTTGCGTAATAGTTTTTTTCGTTCAACAGACAAGATCTTTTGGCTTTTAGTTTTGCTTTGATTTAAGTTTAGCGGTTAGATAAGCTCTCTGAAAGTTAACCGCTTTCAAATAATGGAGGTTGCCAGTGGAATTCTATATCGTAGGTGGCTGGGTAAGAGATCAGTTGCTGAAGGAAAGAGGTTTTGCTATAGAGCCTAAAGACCGTGACTGGCTAGTTGTTGGCGCTACGCCAAAACAGATGGAAAATCTCGGATATAAGAAAGTCGGTAACGCCTTTCCTGTCTTTATCGATCCTAAGACGGGAGAGGAGTACGCACTTGCTCGCACTGAAAGGAAACAAGGCCATGGCTACCACGGTTTTGATGTTTGGTTTGCACCTAACGTAACCTTAGAAGACGACCTCAAAAGAAGGGACTTGACTATTAATGCGATTGCTCTTGATAAAAGCGGAGGAGTCCATGATCCCTACGGAGGAGTCAGGGATTTGGATCAAAAGATATTGCGACATATCTCTCCGGCTTTTGCTGATGACCCAGTCCGATTGCTAAGAGTAGCGAGATTTGCCGCGAAGTTCCCCGCCTTTAAGATTGCTCCGGAAACGATGAAACTTATGCGTTCTTTAGTTAACAACAGCGAGACTGACTTTCTCGTGGGCGAGAGGATTGGTCAAGAACTACTAAAGGCACTTTCGGAAGAAAAGCCATCGATCTTCTTTAAGGTTCTAGAAGAATCAGGATATTGGAGACGGCATTATCCCAATTGGAAAATTTCACCGGCAACATTGGAGTTGATGGATTCAATAAAGGGATCTGAGAAAGTCAAAGCAAGGTTTGCCGCCATGTTTTCCGATGTTGACCCAAAGCGCCTTGCAGCATATGC
>JAJPXW010000355.1:5624-11341 GCA_021205255.1 Burkholderiales bacterium | reverse complement strand
CTTTATGCCAGAGCCATTTAATAACTGTCCTAATTTTTGACTTCAAGTTATCCATCAGAAAGTGGCCTCTTTAGCTACAGAAAGCAGGGGATAGCATTTATTTGCTAAATCAATAAACGGACTATTTGTAATTTCTAAGCTCCCATTCTTTGCATAAAACGATGTTCATTGAGACCTGAAAGCTTTAATTAAAACTGTAGATCTTAAAAGAAAGACTCAGTTTTTGAGCTATACAGGGGATGGAATTTTTATAAAACCTATCAAGCAGATAGAAAAAATCTATTATCTGACTGTTCAGATCCCTATTCTTCCTAAGAGCTAACCTTCAATAAAAGCCATTAGCAGCAGAATTTTTCAATGCCCTCCGCGACTTCTCTAAATCTACTTGGGCCTAATGGTTCTCATTTCCTGGGAATAAGCGAGGGATCTTAGCTTTAGGTGAGGCATTAGAAATTCTTTTAGAACTGAAAGATTCCTTCCGCCCTACTTTGCACCTACTCCCACAAGCAATGGATTCCAAAAGTAGTGAAGTGTTTTGCCTACATGTTAGGAAAACAAAACCTTAGCTGATTCCTTCTTCTTTATCTTTATCTTTGTCTTTATTTATTTCACTCTTTTCCTTCCGATGCCTAGGAATTTATGGGCACTTTTAATTGGGATAAGGCTTGCAATGATACGAAGACTAGGCACGAGAAATATAAAGAAAGCGCTGATCACACAGATTTTCGGAGCTCCAATTGTCGCTACTGGCACAGCTGACGCAATCGACCATGGAATAACTGCTGGAAAGAGAATGCAAGTATCTTCGAGCGCAATTGCACGCACTTCCCTATCAGGAAAGATTGGCCTGCAAAGTTGATTTGTCATAATTGCACACAATATTTGATTGCAAGTTAGCATCGCTGTTATTAAAGCAGTTAGGGCCAATGAAATAAAAGGCGTTGTTAAGATCGCCATTTTGTTGACATTCTTTTTTAGCTTTTCAATTAATCCGGTACCCTCAAAAATGCCAGGATAGGTACAAGAAATAAAAATAATGACTACAACGGATACCATCGATATTAACCCGCCTCCGTTAAGAAGCTGGGCTACTTCAGGATCAGGTGAGTGAAAGCCCATTACTAGCGATTCAAGAAGTTTCGACAAGGGAAAACCTTGTTCCCAAATTACTAAGGCGCTAGCAGTGAAAATGCTTGCCGCCATGGTCCAAATGATAGAAATTCGAAAGATCAATAGGCCAAGTAGAACAACGGCGGGCAAAAGAGTCCAAGGACTTAGGTCAAACACTTTAGAAAAGGTCTGTGCCGTACTGAGTTTCGCTTCTTGGAAATCCAACAAGAAACCAAGCTAGGTAAATGCCACATGTCAAGAGAAATGGAATGATTCCCGTCTTGAACATCCCTATGACATTTCTATAGAGCTGCGTCTCAGTTATTGTCGCAACTAGAAGAGCACTAGAGGACACTGGCGACCATCTATCTCCCACGAAAATTCCTCCTAGGACAGCTCCGCCAGCAAGAATTGGATCAACTCCGGCAGCAATGCATAATGACATTCCCACTACCCCCATGGTAGCTACAGTTCCAAAAGAAGTTCCAATGATGGTGCTTAGTAGTGCATTTAGAAAAAATGTCCAGAAAAGAGCAAATTGCGGAGAGATTATTTCAACAGCGTAACTGACAAAATAGGCAATCGTTCCACTTGCTCTCCATGATCCTGTCAACATACCAATGACAAGCAAAATCACCATTACCTTAGAACCAGTCCAAATACCCTTTTTAGCCATTTGGCAAAGAGAACGAAAAGAAAAGCCTCTACTTAGCCCGTAAATAAAGAAACCTAACAGTCCAAGCAAAAGCGCGACTATCACTGACCAGCCCATTATTAAGCAAACGATAATCGCCATTACAAAAAACCCGAGCGCTAGAGCCTCTTTCATTTCGTTATCAGTTTTGCAATTAGAAATGAGTAAATATACCGATTTTTAGCGTTTTTTCTAGAGGCTATAGAACTTCTTTTTTTAAGGGCAACTTTAAAATTTAGGGCTGCTTCTATTTATTCAAAAGTAACTGCCCGTTACTGACCTTTTCAAGATATTTCCATCATAGCCCAATCGAAAATTGGTTAAGTTAGCTTGGCCAAACCCAGTGGTATTTTGTTGCAATTTTTCTGGTGCTTCTGTAAGTTCGGCTGGTTTCAAAGAAGCCTTGGCAGATGCTTTAAAAAAATAAAGTTTTAGCTACTTTATCAAGCCGTTAAATTGCTTATAAGGTCCATTGGAATAAATTCCCAGCGGACCTTTTATTTCAAATGAAAGATTCCTACAAAAATCGATTCTCGACAGTAGTCCTTAACAAAATAGGAAATCGAGTATCAAATACGAAAGTGAGGCCGAGAGAATATGAACAGACTGACATGGGTAACAAGAACTTCCCAAGGTATGTCCCTCATATCGTGGCTATCTTCCATATGGTTGTACTCATACAGTTAGCTGAACAATCTTGTCTAGGTCATAGCCAAAACATCCGTTCACTTTTGCGCTACCTCTGCTCCAAGCCTTTAAACTTTCATCCACTCATTTTCAGAGAAGGTTGGTTATGTCTGGCAAGAGTACTCTTTTAACTCTGGCAGCCGTTTTGTTAATTGGTGGCAGTCTTTCGGTCGTAATAATTGGTTCTAGCAACAGCTCCTCTACGAAGTCCACCGACGAAGGCGACAGCTTGGCTACCATGAAGACAGCATCTGCAGCGGAATCTCTAAGCGCCGAGGAAGCGCTAAAAAGAGTAATGGAGTTGAAGTTCAACAAGAAGAACTGCACCAATCCACCCAAGGACTTGCAAAGACGGGCGGCCGATGCGCAGTTCTATGTTGCCATGACGAGACCAGGAAGAAAGGAGTACCAAGCTGAAAAGAAGCTTGCAAATGCCTTCATCCAGTTTAAGAACGAGTGCAGCAAACGAGGACTTATGAACTAGATCCTTGCTTAGCCCTTGAAAAATCTAGCTTTACTGCTAGCTATATGATCTAAGAGCGAGTATGGCTTTCTCAATGTTGCCAACTCAACATATAAGTGGATTTTCGACAACTCTAAAATTTCAGGAATTTTCCCATGAAAGGAGGCATTCCCAATGAAAAAATCAATTGTTCTTGCCAGTATTGTCGCTGGCTTTTTCGCTCTTAGCCCAGTCCAAGCCACACCCAATGTCTGCCTAGCCATGACTGTAAACGAGGCCTATACATGCTCGGAAGGACAAGTGCTTGCCATTCCCATTAACGAGGCTGCCGACAGAAGGCCTGGCTATGAGAAGGTTTTCAATATCCTGGCCTCTCGCATAATCGGCGCTCTTTGTGCCCCCGAGCAGGCCATTGTCTTCGTTCCCAACTGGACGATAAATTGCACAGTCCAGAAAAAGTACAACGCCGAGATAATTCTCAAGGAAGTCCTAGCTGCTGAAAAGGAGGAGCTGGAGAAAGCGCAAAAGGAACAGAAGGAAAACTCAAAGCCTCAGACAGAAGATAAGTTTGATCTCTGGTCTTTCTTTCGGAGGCTTTTCTCCGACCGGAACTAGGCGAAAAGAATCCTAAGTGCAAAACTTATAAAAGACTTGGCCTCGGACCTAATTCGAATAAATAGTGAAGTTTGCCTGTTGGAGTTTTCATCCAACAGACCCATTGAGCTCGCACTTAAACTTGCGCTTTAACTTCTTACCTATCCTCATTAGAGAGAACTCGAATCTTCAAATTCCAGTCTGGTTCCTAGTGAAAATCCATTTGCCGACATTAGGAAGAGGTGAGCATTTCCAGACCTTTTTCCAAAAGCTTGGGCAATGTCTTGCAACCTAAGAGAATTTCAAATACCTCAACTATTTTTTGCGCAGAGAGCATCGTCAAGAAGTCGGATTTTCTATAAGCGGCCTCCTCCTTGGGGTCGTTTCTTGAATCTTTAATAATATCGAGCATCGGAAGATAAATGGCAATTGGATAGCTTAGATTGCCTAGATTGTCTCCATGTCTTCGGAAGTTATAGAAGCCCCAACCTCCTTCGAAAGCTTCGTTTTCTAACTCATCGCAGAATTTTTTTCACTCCTCAGAGATATAAAAACCTTTCTGAAAAGGCGTGCCTACCCAGTGGCACTTGGGGTCGCCGTTGTACTTTGGTTTCCATTGCTTGCTCTATTTAATCGACGCACTAGCATTTTTCAATTCCTAAAAGGCGCTTTTGATTTGAAATTGAACATAGATGTCATCTGCATCATGATTTTCATTCAGATTCTTACGCAAACAGGCTTCCTTCATGAAATAGAAAGCATTTTGACTTCCTTAGGCTGGATGCCGGAAATCATCGTGGCTTGTTTGGCTTTCTTAACCGGAATGTTGACTGGTCTAGAGCAGGCCTATATCGCTATGACTATTCCTGTAGCTGCCATGCTGGCTCCTGGAAGCTTGGACATTGTGGCTGTGACTGTAGTTTTGGGATGGCGGGTCATATGATGACGCCAACTCACTTGTGCGCTTTAATTAGCTTGGACTACTTCAAAGCCAATGCAGCAGTTTTCGCGGGGAAAGTTGCTGTTCTAACTATTGAAATGCTGCTTGCTTTTACTGCAATAACAACTTTCCAGAAACTCGTTATGTAATGCCACTTATTGATCTTTTATGGAAAGCTAATTTACGTTTAGTTGTTCGCTCCTACCATACGTGTTCGAAAAGCGTCCATAGGAAGAAAGCCAAAGCTCCAAGAATAAATAACCATAAAGCCCACATTAGATAATTTGGCCAGCGCCTCTTTTCTTCAATTTCGTAGGAGACGGCAGGCGCTATCCGTTCGGTTGCCGTAAACTGCACCGCTTCTGGATAGGCGTTATTTACAGCTCTAACTAGTTCACCAACAAACACGGCAGGAACATTAGTAAACAGATCGCTACACTGCTTAAGCCATAGATTGTCGCTAGCGTGGGCTAGGGCTGCACAGACAGGCACCTTGGAATCAATGATGCTCATGCAGAGGTATTTGTTATTTAACGAAGAAAGCTGAGAGGCATCGCCTCCTCCTCTTGCTAGACAAATAATGTCGTAGTCGCCACTTTTTGCATATTCACGAATCTCATCGCCTAATTTTATAAAGTGTGCTTTGACTTGAGCCTTTGCGTAGGAACCTGGACTCAAAGACTGATTGACTCTCTTGAGCTCCACATGTTCGTTAAGACCTTCGGCTCTTTCAAATTCAGCAATGATGTCACCAGTGCCTTTACCTTCAGGTCCAATTACTAATACGTTTAATTTCCTTTTCTTAACAATATTAGTAAGCGATTCGATAACAGCCTCACCTCTAGGCTTATGCATCGGATTCTCAGCAAAGGCAGAAAGTATTTCCTTAAGTTGAGGATCTTCCTCTTGCACTATTTCTCCAACTGCCTTCACTACTTTTGGATGTAGTAAGGAAATCGAAGCTGAACTGCTATCAAGCCAAAGCTTGATATTGAGATCTCCTTCAACCACAACTTCCCAGGAAATCAGCTCTTCAAAGACTTCGGCTTCCTGGCCAAAAGCAAGAATGGAAAGAGATACTCTCCGAAAGTCGATGTCGGTGTCTTCCGCATCTTCTTCCAACATCTTCAACGTGAATTCGGAATATTTTTTTCGCCTTGTTTTCGGAAAGAGAATTCCGCGAACTCTGACTCTTTTGCCATCGAGCTTGGCAGTCGCATCGGCTACTT
>JAJPXW010000355.1:0-5614 GCA_021205255.1 Burkholderiales bacterium | reverse complement strand
CACCAGATTGAAGCATTGATGCTCAGAGTTTAAATTTACAGTCCCTGCGAAATACGAGCACCAAGGGTACTTTTTGTTATCTCATATCGGCTAAAGTTATCCGCGATGGGGTTTTTCACCCATTAATCTCTCGGTGCGTTTGTTACAATCCCCAATCTCATTATTTCTAGGAGGCATAGTGGGACGCGGTTTCTACATGATAATGTTGGCACAGTTTCTGTCCTCACTTGCCGACAACGCTCTCCTCATCGCAGCTATCGCTCTTCTAACAACTTTAGACGAACCTTCTTGGATGGTTCCGCTTCTAAAGCTTTTCTTTGTTATTAGCTACGTTATTTTTGCCGCTTATGTTGGTATTTTTGCCGACACGATGCCAAAAGGCCGAGTAATGTTCATTACCAACGCAGTCAAGACTTTTGGCTGTTGCATCATGCTTTTTGGTACCCATCCGTTATTGGCCTATGCAATTGTAGGATTAGGTGCCGCAGCCTACTCGCCGGCAAAATATGGAATTCTTACTGAACTATTACCTCCGGACCAGCTCGTTAAAGCTAACGGTTGGATGGAGGGGTTAACTGTAGGTTCAATTATTTTAGGCACCGGACTAGGAGGCGTACTTATTTCTCCTTCTTTCGATGAATACATAAGAGCGCTTGATCTGCCATTTATCCATAACGCTGCCCAAGCGGCTATCTTCGTTATGATTCTTGTTTATATGGGGGCTGCTGTTGTAAACCTCTTCATTCCAATTACTGGCGCTGTCTATCCAAAGCAAGATTTCAGACCCATTCAAACTATTATTAATTTCAGCAAATCTTGCGCACTACTCTGGCATGACAAGCTTGGACAGATCTCCTTAGCAACTACTTCCCTTTTCTGGGGTGCTGGCGCTACGTTGCAATTCCTGGTATTGAAATGGGGAGAGACTTCACTAGGACTTGACCTTTCGCAAGCAGCTATCCTCCAAGCTGGAGTTGCCATAGGCATCGCAATTGGTGCTGTCATGGCTGCTGCTATGGTCAGTTTAAAAAAGAGTTTGACAGTGCTGCCGCTTGGCATGGTAATGGGCCTTCTCGTTGCTGGCCTTTCGGGCTTTAGTGCCTCGGATGTCCCTGGCGGATTTACTTTTCTTGGCATTTACTTCTCCTACGCCATCTGTATTGCCACATTTTTCTTAATCCTAATTGGCGCAATGGCTGGATTTTTCGTAGTCCCAATGAATGCCCTTCTACAGCATCTTGGGCACGTGCTAATGAGTGCTGGCCGTTCAATTGCTGTTCAGAACTTCAATGAGAATTCCTCCATACTGATAATGCTTGGCATTTACTCTTTATTAATCAAAGCCGACCTCAGCACACAAACCATCCTTATTCTCTTTGGCTTGAGCATTGGCTCTGCCATTATGGGTGTTTGGTACAAGCATCGTTGGAATCAATCAAAGGAAGATTCATTGCACTTAATTGGCGAAGAAAAAAGACATTAATCGGCTATCTCCTAGACCGGTAAGGCATAGAGGGATACGATGAATTTCTATTACGGAAGAAATGTGAATTTGGCGCATTTCTTCCGCAAGTTTCCTGCAAGATAACAACTCGATCGCCTCATACCCTTAAAATTGCGTTATGAATGCGCCAGATCTTGGTCTCTCCAGGCTAGAAGGCTTAATTGAGAGAGTAACTTACCATAACCCGGAAAACGGGTTCTGTGTCCTGCGCATAAAAGTTAAAGGGGAACGGGAACTTCTCACCCTCATTGGAAACGCCTCTTCAGTTACTCCTGGCGAATATGTCAATGCCCAGGGAATTTGGGTCAACGATAAAGACCACGGTCGCCAATTCAAAGCCATTCAAATGGAAGTCGTGCCGCCCACTACTTTAGCTGGAATTGAAAAGTACCTAGGCTCCGGCATGGTAAAGGGCATTGGACCGGTCTATGCCTCAAGAATAGTCAAGGCATTCGGACTTCAGGTCTTTGACATCATTGACCAAGATCCTAACCGGCTCTCGGAAGTCGAAGGTATCGGACCGATTAGGAAAAAAAAGATTATTAAAGGATGGGCAGATCAGAAAGTTATCCGAGAGATTATGACTTTTCTCTACAGCCATGGAGTATCGACTTCTAAGGCCGTAAGAATTTTCAAGACCTATGGAACTGAAGCGGTAGAGGTAGTAAAGCAGAATCCCTACAGATTGGCAAAAGACATAAGAGGCATTGGATTTAAAACGGCCGACACAATTGCACTGAAAGTTGGAATTCCGGAAAATTCTCCTTTACGAGCGGCCGCCGGCCTTACCTACGCTTTACAGGAAGCCGCCGATAACGACGGGCACTGCTGTCTAACTAGGACCGATTTAAAAAAGTTGGCAACTGAGCTTTTACACATAAGTGAATCCGTCCTAGACGAAGCTCTGCAGAATGAACTTAAGCAGAACAATATCATTGAAGACAAATATCCTGAGCAAGGAAGCATCTATCAGCCTTATCTCTACTATGCCGAAAGTTCGATCGCCGAGAACATTAGAAGAATAAGAGCTAGTCCTATTCCATGGAAAAGTATCGATGCCTCCATAGCCATTCCTTGGGTAGAGGAAAAGCTCCATATCAAATTATCCAATAGCCAAAAAGAGGCTACTCGCCAAGCTGTCGCTTCTAAATTACTTGTCATTACTGGTGGGCCCGGAGTCGGTAAAACAACCTTAATCAAGTCCATCCTCAGAATTCTTGGTGCTAGGAAAATCAAAATGATGCTCTGTGCCCCAACCGGCCGAGCCGCTAAGAGGCTTTCTGAATCGACAGGAAGAGAAGCTAAAACAATTCATCGACTCCTAGAAATTGATCCAACCAATGGCAAATTTAAGAGAAACGAAGAGTCGCCACTAGATTGCGATTTACTTGTAATAGACGAAGCTTCCATGGTTGATGTGCAATTGGCCAGTAGCCTTCTTAAAGCTGTCCATAGAAGAACTGCCGTCATTATTGTGGGCGATATTGACCAACTTCCTTCAGTTGGTCCCGGAGCTTTTCTGAGCGATTTAATCAATTCCAAAACAGTTCCAGTCATACGCCTAACTGAGGTGTTTAGACAAGCTGCGCAATCGAGGATTATTCGCGCCGCTCACCAAATCAACGAAGGAAAATTTCCTTGGGGACCCAAGAAAGGAGAAAAGTCCGATTTCTATATTCTTAAAGAGGATGTTCCAGAAAAAGTATCCGAACTTATCGTTGATTTAGTCAAAAGAAGACTGCCTCAACACTATGGTTTTAATTCCATTAAGGATATTCAGGTCCTATGTCCAATGAACCGAAGCTGCACAGGTGCTTTTGCTTTAAACGAAATGCTAAAAGCGTCGCTAAATCCGCCAACTGAAAATTCCGTCACTAAGTTCGGAACTACTTTTAGTCCAGGCGACAAAGTGATGCAGATGGAAAACAACTACGACAGGAACGTCTATAACGGGGATATCGGTTATGTTTCCAAAATCGATCGTGAAGAGGAAGAACTGCTAGTTAATTTCGATGGAATGCTAGTTACCTATCCCTTTGGTGAATTAGACGAGCTAGTTCTTTGCTACGCCACCACAGTACATAAGTCGCAAGGCAGCGAATACCCTGTAGTCATCCTGCCAGTGACAACACAACACTTCACGATGTTAAAGAAAAACCTGCTATATACCGGCGTCACAAGAGGCAAGAAGCTTGTGATTCTAGTAGGTCAAGAAAAAGCTATCGGCATAGCGGTTCATGCAAGGTCCGGACTTAAAAGACATTCCGGTCTATTGCAGCGTCTTAGAAGCAAGAACAGCGATAGTTTTGATTTGCTATAAGACAGATTTCTGCCTATGCGTGGGCTGAGAAACTTATTAAGCCAGATTCGACGGTCTCTGACTTGCTCCTCTAAAGCCCCTAGCTACGAATTTAACGCTAGTTAGGGGCATAAGTCATTAATTATTAAGTCAAAAACGACTTATAAAGATGCCACAGCTCTTCCAGCGCGTCTGCCGAATACAAGCGATTCCGCATTGTTGCATGCTCCCTGGTAGATTTGACCCCACATAGACCCAAGTTCTCCTGCAGCATAAAGGCCCGGGATACATTCACCGAAAACATTGATCACTTGGCAGTCGGCGGTTTTCCTTGGACCACCCTGAGTATTCAGCAGCGATGGAATTAGCTCAAGAGCAAAGTATGGAGGCTTGTCTATCGGCAATGAAATTACCTTCCCCTGCTTGTTCTTCATTGCACGGCCTTCCACAGTATCTTTGCCTTCTGCCACATCTTTATTCCATGTTTCGATCGTGCATTTAAGAACTTCGGGATCTACACAAATTATCTTTGCCAGCTCTTCAATTGTTTGAGCCTGTTTAATGATGCCAGCTTCGATTTCAGCGGTGTTGTCCTTAGACCATTTATAGCCTTCTCGAATGCTGATCCAGCCTGAAGATGCTCCACCTACTGGACCGGCCATCCTTGCTTTTTCATCAAAGATTAAGTAGGAAGGAATGCGTGGATAGCGGAGCTGGACAGGGTCGAGACCTTGGACTTCATAAAGGCAGTTATGACTGTCTATTCTTTTTTCATTGACGAATCTCTTTGCGTCTTGATCAACCCAAATTCCAGCAGCGGGACAATTGGTATGATCCATTGCCACTTTCCCAGGAACTTTAGCTCCTAGAGGACATGAATAAGCCGTCATATGCCAGAGCTTTGCGCCTACTGCTTCAGCCATATTGAGTCCGTCGCCAGTGTTATATGGAGTTCCCATGAATTTAATGTCCTTGCCCTGGGCAAAGACCTTAAGTTTTTCAGGGCTGTTTTCATAGCCGCCGCAAGTTAAGATGACGCCCTTGCAAGCCTTTACATTTACTAACTTGCCTTCTTTTTCTACCTGAGCCCCTACTACTTTTCCATCGGAAACAATGAGACACTTAGCGGGAGAATTAAACCAGACAGGGATTTTCCTTTGATTGATTACGGCGTTCCTATACATTTCAAAGAGGGCCGGACCGCCTGTCTTTCCGCCATATCTAAAAGAGTACTTTTTAATGGTATCGGCATGTGGAAGTGTTGGGAATCCCGCTCCACCATACATAAAAATTTGTACGTCTTCACCAAGCGACTCAAGGAATGGCCTTTGTTGGACGATTTCGTCTACGAAAATCCGAAGCAATTTTGGATCCATTTCGCTATCGGCAAAATTGAAAGTCTTCTCCAAATAGACGTAGGCATCTTCCTTGTTGTCAGGAATCATAATGCCACCACTTGATACCGATGTATTGCCTCCGCCTTCCGGAGATTTTTCAACGACTAGCACTCTAGCTTTGCAGTCGCAAGCTTCGATAGCAGCTGCGCCACCAGCTCCACCAAAACCTATCACTAAAACATCCGTTTCAGTATCACCATCTGTCGGCTTAATGTCTGCGGCATTAACAGCCCAAGCACAAGTAGAAGCCACTGAAGCGGCTAAAAAGCTTCTTCTACGCATTAATTCAGATCCTTTTTTATTTAAAATCAAAGCGTTACCTAGAGAACGCAAGTTGATTGTAAGAAATATCGATTTATAAGACGTAAATGTCTTATCGACCCATAGGGTACCCAAATTCATCAATATTAGAAT
>JAJPXW010000205.1 GCA_021205255.1 Burkholderiales bacterium | reverse complement strand
TACCTTTGACATCTGGTTCCCTTACAGTTTCTCAAGAATTCAAAATACAAATAATCCCTTCTATTTGGTGATCTAAATCCATAGGCCGCTTTTGTTTCTGGAGTTAGTAGGCCTAGATAGAAAGGAATTAAGAGGCTACTAGACCTCCAAAGGCATCTGAAAAGGTGTTTTCCTCCTTTAATCCGCAACGCACGGAAAGATAGGCCGAAGCTGAGCGAACCATTTGAGTACTGCCACAAAGATAAACGTCAATATCCCTCATGTCACCATGCTGTACAGCAGCTACTTGCTGGACATGGCCTGTTTCACCTTTCCAAGCAGGATCCCTGGACACTACGGGCACAAAGCGGAAATTAGCCAGCGTGTTCTGCAAATTTTCAAGTTCTGGCCGGAAATAAAGATCGGACGGCGTCTTTGCTCCCCAATAGACCGTAATTTTTCTATCGTGGAAAGCTCTTTGAGCTTTTAATGTACGCAGAATGCTCATTACTGGTGCAATTCCGGTGCCAGTTGCTAAAAACAAAGCTTCGCGTTGGATAGGAGTCCTAAAGAAGAAACTGCCAAGAGGGAACTGGACGTTAAATGCAGAGCCGACAGTGACTTTTCCAGAGAAAAGCGGATCCGTGAATAAGCCACCAGGTATATGCCTAATTACCAGTTCTATTTTGTTCTTTTGCGTAGAAGGGGAGGACATGGAGTAGCTTCTGACTTCTTCGTTCGGCAGTTCAAAGTTAATCGCTTGACCGGCTAGAAAATCAAAAGTTTTATTATCCGTGCGTCCTAATACTAATTCCAAGGTGTCATCGGTAATTGGAATGATATTTAGCACTTCCACTCTAAATCTAGTGGGTGGATAGACAATATGCGTTGCATCGATGTTTTCAATGACCAAGTCACTTAATGGCTTAGAAGTGCAGTAAAGAGCATAGCCTTTTTGACGTTCGTCCTCAGTAAGAGCAAAGGGCTTGCAGTTGGAATTATCTACATGGCCGGAAAACACTTTACCTTTACAAAGCCCGCATGCTCCTTGTCCGCAGCCTAACTTCAACTGAATATCGTGCCGCTCTGCCGCCTGCGCAATCGTTTCTCCTTCCTCTGCTGTAAAAACGAAAGGAGAATCTGCTATTACTATTTTGAATGTCATTACTTGAGCCTGTTCCAACTAATTAACGAAATTTTTGAGAATATAGTCCGGAGGAAATCTAGGGATGAGATGCAGCCAAAACTTTGGGTAATGGTAGGTTTCTTCCTGATCAAGCTAAACAAAAGCTAAAACAAAGGACGCTTACCAATGTGGCAAACGTCCTTTATATCCTCCGCAGGAAGCGTCCGGCTTGTGTCCTGAACCGTGGGTTCAGGGCGGATACCTCTGGTTGTCTTAGGAACAGCATCGCGTGCCGCTCAACATAGATTAGGCCAAGGCGGCATCCAAAGATTTAGCATTGGTTCAAAGAACATCGGAGCCGCTTCTCGGATCCCGCAGCGGATGTGTACATTTTATAGTCTTGAGGGTTATCCCGCAACTAGGTAATCCTCTAATTGAGCGTAAGACAACTTTTGAGTTAAGAACTAAAGCTGTTTAGGAGAAATGTGTTGGTTAGGGTCCTAGAGAAGATGCACTCAATCTACTTTCTATTTCAAATAGAACTCCATTCCATTTCTTCACTTACGAAATTAATGAAGTCGGAGTTTTATGTCTGTATGGATGATTACTCGAAACCAGGCTTTAACGTGGTCCTAAAGCATCATCGCACAACTTAGTAAGCGCAAGGATTTTATCGTTGATTCTTGGAAGAGCGACAGGATTGACTTTTTCATTCTTATCGCATAAAAGCTGGAGCATGGCAAAAATTAACGTTTTAACTGCCGGGTTATTCGGCAAGGTTAAAGAGGCGCCGGAAGTTAATTGCTGTGCGGCATTGTTAATTTCTTCAGCTGCCTTGTTGATTCGAGGCAGATCTTCTTCGTCAGCCGTCAACGGAAGGGCTAGATTCTGAATCTTTACTGTCGTCGTTATCATTTCTACGTTTCTTTAATGATTCCACCCATTCTGATAAGCTTTGGATCTGCTTGTCCAGTTCAGCCACTGAATAATCTATTTTGGCTTTTAGGGAGGTGATTTCCTCTTCCTGTCTAGAAATCTGCGTCATGTATTTGGCATTAGCAGTTTCCAAGGTGCGGTTTATATCTGTTAAATGGTCAACACGAAGCCTTAGGAGGCGTATTTTCTCCTCTAAGGCTTCTAGGTTTTTATCCAGTACTTCCTGGGCAACCTCTGGCATTCCCTAAGTTACCCTTTTAAGCCGAGTACGTCCTGCATTGAGTAAAGGCCAGGGGCTTTACCGCAAATAAATTCAGCGGCCTGGACTGCACCAGTGGCGTAGCCTTTTCTGGAAGTTGAACGGTGGATGATTTCAAGAGTTTCGCCCTGACCAGCAAAAATCACCTGGTGCCAGCCTACGACATCTCCACCACGAAGAGCTGCAAAGCCAATGGTGCCCGGCTTTCTTTCGCCAGTCTTGCCATGGCGCTCCCATACAGCCACATCTTCAAGCTTTTCGCCTCTGGCTTGGGCTGCAATGCGTCCCATTTCAATAGCCGTGCCACTTGGAGCATCGACTTTCTTATTGTGGTGCATTTCAACGATTTCGCAATCGTAGGAAGGTAGAAGCTTGGCTGCTTCCTCAACAAGCTTGAAAGTTACATTGACGCCTGCGCTCATGTTTGGCGCAAAGACGATTGGAATTTTTTTAGCGGTCGCTTCAATTGCAAGCTTGCCTTCCGGAGAGAAGCCAGTAGTGCCGATTACCATTGCGCATCCATCTTCCGCACAAACTTTCAGATACTCGACAGTAGCTTCTGGTCGAGTAAAGTCAACCAGAACTTGCGCTCCAGAGCTCTTAATAACTCCCATATCGTCAGTTATGATTACGCCCGTGTTTCTGCCAAGGAAGGCACCTGCGTCCTGTCCGATCTTTGGAGCGCCGTGTCTGTCTAACGCCGCTACTAACTGCATGTCCTTGTTTTCAAGGACAGCTTCAATAATCATCCGGCCCATTCTTCCTTCAGCGCCGGTTACTGCAACTTTTATCATTCTTTAATCTTCCTCTACTGGAAATTTGAGTCCTTCCCATTCTTCAACCTTGTTAGGATGGTCTTCGGCCGTCTGTTCGGCAGTTTCTGTGGGAACGGGCTCGGAAGTTGTCTCGGGTTCTACAGTAGTCTCAGTTTCCTCAGGGGTTTCTTCAACTGGCTTTTTCGCTTTTCTCTTAGAGGGGTCACGAGCCCGAGATCCAAGTATTAATAAATCCGCATCAGTTTCATTGGGCATCTCATCGGCAATTATTTTTCCGACTCGGCCGTCCTCATCGAAAATGATTTGCAATTTTCGAATCTGCACTTTGCCGATGCGTGGATTTAAATAGTAGATGTAGTCCCATTCGTTTTCATGAAATGTGCTTCTCAAGGTAGGACTGCCAAGCAGGAAAATGACCTGGTTCTTGGTCATGCCTTCCCTCAGAGCTTCGGTCATTTCACTAGTGACCACATTGCCCTGATGCACATCCGGCCGATATGGCCGTAAATAACCAGGCACGTAGTCGTCCACGGTGGAGCATCCTGCTAAGAGTAGAAAGCCCACCCATAGGGAGTTTTTAATGAACCCTTTCATGAATTTTTATTGATTTTGATTAAGGATTTGCAAGTTGTATCATAAAGGACTTAGATGCCTTAATGGAGATAACGAGAAATGATTCAGAAGCATGACGACGACAGCTCTTCCGCAGATTTGAAAGGGTTGGGCCTAAAGGCAACCGGTCCACGACTAAAGATTCTCGAAATCTTCAAAATGCATTCAGCCCCAGGAACTGAACGCCACCTAAGTGCTGAAGAAGTATACAAAATCTTAGTGGCAGAGGGGGAAGATGTAGGGCTAGCTACCGTCTACCGGGTTTTATCGCAATTTGCACAGGCCGGTATTTTAGTAAGGCGTACCTTTGAACCAGGTAACGCTGTTTTCGAACTTGATGACGGAGCCCACCACGATCATCTTATTTGCGAGATGTGCGGCCGAGTCGAGGAATTTATTGATCCGGAAATCGAAAAGCGCCAAAAGGATATAGCAGAAGCCCACGGCTTCAAGCTCCATGACCATTCAATGGCGCTCTATGGCATCTGCGCGAGTTGCCAGAGAAAAGGTAAGTAAAAGGCAAATTAAAAGTAAATAAGTTTTGCTACTGAATTAAGCTGCCGTCCGAGATCAGGCTTCAGAAAGAAAAAACATAAATAGATGGTTCATGTCCGAGACAACATTTCACGGGCATGTTCCATCGTTTTTTCTGTGAGCTTAATTCCTCCAAGCATTCTGGCTATTTCGGCCACTCGCTCTTCATCATTTAATGGCGTTACTGAAGAAACCGGCGCAGAATCTTTACCGGCCGATTTAACGATTTTCATTTGATTATTTGCGCAACTCGCGACTTGCGCTAGATGGGTAACGCAAAGAACCTGCTGGTTCTTTCCAACTTCCGCTAATAGGCGCCCAACAGTTTCGGCGACAGCTCCGCCAACACCTGTATCTACTTCATCAAATATCAATGTGTCCACTGCAGCGGTAGCAGTATCGGTGACAGCGACTGCTAAGCTAATACGAGCTAATTCACCACCGGAAGCGACTTTGGAAAGTGGCCGGCGAGAAGCTCCAGCATGACCGGCAACAAGGAACTCGCAAGAGTCCTTACCAGTTGAAGTAGGGTGTTCGGTTTCATCGATCTTTATTTCAAATGACCCGCCTTCAAGCGCTAAAGACTGCATGGCTTTGGTAATTAGCTTCTGCATGGTCTGAGCGCCTTTCTTTCTTCCATCGCTTAGGGTCTGAGCTGCTTGGTCATAGCGGCCTTGGACTTCTTTTAGTCTTTCTTCAAGAATAGTTAAGTCACCAAGCTCTTTAAGATTCTCAGCTTCTTGTCGAACTTCCTGTAGCTTGCCAAAAAGCTCTTCTGGTTCAAGCCGATGTCTATTAGCAACACGCAGATATTCACCAATCCTCTCGTCAAGCGTAGCAAAGCCTTCTTCGTCAAAATCCAATTTAGATAAATAATGCTCAGCTCCATCCGAAACTGAAACGGCTATTTCTCTCGCATCGTTTAGATTGTTTAACAATGCCTCTAATTTGGGATCGACATCGGACACGTTCTCTAAATTAGAAATGGCCGAATCAATAATACCGACAGCTGAAACATCGTCTTCAGTAAGTAGCTGCCTTACTTTTCCGCAGGACTCAAGAATTTCGGACCAGCGGGACATTCTTGTATGCTCCTCGTTGATCTTTTCCCATTCGCCTTTCTTGGGGTTGAGATCATTGAGGTCTTCTAGTAGCCACTGCAGCTGTTTCAGCTTCTCTTGATTAAGCGCGCTTTCTTCTTTAGCCTTTCTAAGTTTCTCCCTTGCGTCGGACAGTTCTTTCCAGATTTTTCTTACTTCGGAGACTTCAGAACCTAATTTTGCGTAGGAATCCAATATCTCCATCTGCGCCCCTTTCCTAATGAGAGACTGATGGGCATGCTGACCATGAACAACGACAAGCAGGCTGCTCAAATCCTTCAATTGGGAAAGTGGAACTGGATATCCATTTATCCAGGCTTTGCTTCTGCCATGAGTATCTAAAGTTCTTCTTAGCAATAGTTCCGGTTCTTCATTATCGACATCGTTATCCTGTAGCCACTTGCGAATTTCAGGCGATACCGTAAAAGAAGCGGAAAGATCACTCTTTTCACAACCTTGTCTAACGAATTCGATATCTGAGCGGGCACCAAAAAGAAGCTGGAGCGCATCGATCAGAATCGACTTGCCAGCACCAGTTTCTCCCGTTAGGGCTGTGAAGCCACGCTTGAAATCAAGTTCTAATTTTTCAACTAGGACAAAGTTGCGAATATTTAAAGAAGTCAGCATTTCGATGGGGTCGAGCGAGTCGAGGGCATCATATTCCAATGTAGCTTTTTGTTTATGGTATCGAAAAAGCTATGAGAGGTCGGGTGAAGGATATGTAGTGTCCTGTCCTCCGCCTTAATTAATATCTTATCCCCCTGGAGTACTTCATTGAACTCTTGCATATCGAAATATAAAGCAGCATCCTTAAGGTCAAGGGCATCGACTTCTACTAGAGAGTCTTCTGCAAAGATGACTGGTCGGTCATTTAATGTATGCGTGGCGACGGAAATCATAAGGATGCATGGAACTGCTGGACTGATCAGTGGACCGCCAACACTAAGTGCATAGGCTGTTGACCCAGTTGCAGTGGAAAACATAATACCGTCGGCTCTTTGTATGCAGACAGGAAGTTTATTAACTGCAACTTTAAATTCGACCATTCCGCCTGATATTCCACGGAACAGGCAAACTTCGTTCAAAGCGGTTCCAGTAAATATCTTTTCTCCGTTTCTATATAGTTCTCCACCAAGAAGTCTTCTGGAATCTATATAGTAGTGACCGTCAAGAACTTCAGAGAGTTCTTTCTCCATTGCTGAACTAGTGATATCCGTAATGAAGCCCAAATGGCCGGCGTTGACACCAATGACGGGCACTTCGTACTTAGCGATCTTTCTAGAGACACCAAGCATGGTGCCGTCGCCCCCATAGATGATGGCAAGGTCCGCTATTTCACCCATTTCCTCAAAGGTATAGCCATCCTTTTCATTAAGAGCGGCAGCCATTCTTTTATCTAGGATGACTTTGCGGCCTTTGGATTTGAGAAATTTCACAAGCTTTTTGAATTCTTCATCAGGATTCGTATCTCTTCTACCGAATACAGCTATTGTTTCAAATTCCATCTTATTGCCTCATTCACCCTTATCGACATACGTTCCGTCAAGGAGCCCCAAAGTTTTTTTAGGCGTTCTTATCTCACTGAGCATAGCAGTGATGGCCGGTCCCTGGACAGCGCATATCCACTCTGGGGTTCTCCAAAATTGCAAGTCCTCCCGGATCGCTACCGTTGCTCCTACCACAGCTAGCTCATCGTCTTCAATAACGATCTTTACAGTGGGATTTCGTCTTTTCATCAGACATTGCTTTGCTGTGTAGAGCTGATAGAAAGCTAAATCAGGATCTGGCTGGCGATCTATCCAGTAGTTAAACGCCGTTTCGTACTTTTGCCGGGCACGCTCCTTATCGCTTTTTGTCCAATCGAACTTTTCAATACAAACGTTAATTGGCATTGTCGATAAGGCGACTGTTACCCAATTTTCCTTCCATGAGACACTGCAGAACTTGAAAGTAGCACCCTTAATTTCAAAAGAGTCGGCATAAATGTCGTCATAGACAAGTTCTGGAGGGTCGGATGGCCAGAATTGATATGGAGCGGATTTAATGATTAATCTGCTCCATAGGAATGCGCTTTGCTCTTCGGGGCTACGTGTTCCTATATTTGCCAATAGGCCTCTAGAGAAGTACTTCTGCTCAATTTCTCTGGGAGGCCGTTGTGAACACTCAGCCGCATAGACAATAGGTGGAGGAAGCAACTGTTCCAAAGCTTAATCCCTAGTAATAGCCGTTTTTTCTTGGTAACGCTGTAAACGCGGCTAGCGCAAATACCAGCCAGCCGAGAATCATACAGATACCTCCGGCCGGGGTAATTAACGGGAAGGGACGCCAGTGGAAAATAACCAAGAGGTAGATGCTAAGCGAGAAAAGAATGCATCCGATTAGCAATAAGAAACCGGCAAGGTTAACCAGAAGGGCCTTGAAGTGCGAGGTGGCCCAAGCTACTGCAAAGAGCCCTAGACCGCAAATCAACTGGTACTGGACTGCATAGCCAAATGCTTCAATTGAACGAAAGTCCGCAGTGGCGCTCTGCAGTCCATGAGCTCCATATGCACCCAATGCAGTGGCAATGGCTAGGAGCAGTGCGCCTATAAAAACCCAGAAATGTTTCATGGAGACTCCAGGTCAGCTACGCCGACAGCGTGGAAGCCAGCATCGACATAAACAATATCGCCGGTCATTCCAGAAGCGTAATCGGAAAGTAGGAAGGCAGCTGTATTGCCAACTTCTTCAATAGTAACTGTGCGTCTAAGAGGAGCAGCTGTTTCCATATAGTGCATAAGCTTGGAGAAGTCCTTAATGCCACTAGCGGCTAATGTCTTGATAGGACCGGCGGAAATAGCATTTACTCTGATACCTTTTGGTCCGAGAGATGCGGCCATATATCTAACAGCAGCTTCAAGAGCGGCCTTGGCGACTCCCATGGTGTTGTAATTAGGAATTGCTCTTTGGCTTCCTAAGTAAGTGAGAGTAAGAAGGGAAGCCTTTCTACCTTCCAGCAGGGGCAGGAGTGTTTTAGCCAGTGCAGGATAGGAGTAAGCGGAAATATCTAGCGCAGTGGCAAAAGCCTGTCTTGTGCAGCCTTCTAGGAAATCACCCTGGATTGCTTCGCGAGGGGCAAAGCCAATTGAGTGGACCGCTCCATCCAAATAACCCCATCTTTCCTTAAGAACTTCATACAGGGAAAAGAGCTGGGCATCATCCGATACATCCAAAGGGATGGTGATATCGCTATCAAATTCAGCTGCGAATTTTTTAATACGATCCTCAAACCTGTCGTTTTGATAGGTAAATGCTAGCTGCGCACCTTCACGGTGACATGCTTTTGCAATTCCATAGGCGATTGAGCGGTTAGAAAGGACTCCTGTTAACAGAATTTTTTTATCTTTAAGCAAGCTCATAATCTTTATCTTTTAAAGATACTGTTTGTACCGTGAGGCGTCTTGTCTACAGCTAAACGCTAGAAAGTAAAAAGTGTTCACTCACTAACGCCATGAAGTTTTTGACTATTAAACTAGCCATAAAACTTATTTGCATAACAATAGCTGGCTACAAGTGCCATTACTTAAGTGATTGTACTACTAGGAGACTGCTAAAGAATCGAGAAAGGAAGCCACAGGAGCGACTTCCTTCCTATTTATTAACGCAATTTGAGTTTTTGTCCTGGTTTTACGGAGTTACCGGAAATGCTATTTAGCTTTTTAAGCTGGTTAACGGACAAATTTGCCGATGAGGCGATGGAAAATAAGGTATCTCCTTTGCGTACTGTATAGGACTTGACGGTGGCCAATGGACGTTTATCAACTCTTTTTTGGACGGAGGCCGGAAGTTTTTCAAGAACGACAGCAGTCTTGATTGGTTTTCCATCCTTGCTAATAGATAATCTCTGACCAACTTGCAAATGGTTGTCCTTCATGCCGTTTGCGTGCCTTAGGTCATCGGCTCCTACATCAAAACGTCTTGCGATACTAAAGACAGTGTCGCCAGGACGTACGACATAGAATTTCGTGGAAGCCTTAACCGGAGTTGTTGAAGCAGTTTGTCTATTTTTAACTGGAACGTTGACTACTAGAGTCTGGCCGGCATGGACTTTAGTTCCTTTTAACCTGTTGTTGGCAACGATCGCTTTCTGAGAGGTTCCGAGACGCTTAGCAATACTAGGTAACGTATCTCCTTTACGGACTCGATAGGAAACTCTACGAGATTCGGCTGCCAAACTGAATTCGGCGTTAATAGTATCTGAAGCGATATCAGTTGCTTCTCCTAGGCCACTATTGCGACTGACTAGAAGTAGGGAACCAGGATTGACTCTTCTGCCTTCAGGGATCTGATTGGCTCGCCGAAGCTCACTTTAAGACATATTTGCTTTTTGAGCGATGGAAGCGATGGTTTCGCCTGGTTTAACTCGGTAAGTGGTCCAACTCGAAAGAGGCTTTCCAGAGGTACGCCATGCTACTAAGTTTTCTACAAAGCCATCAATGCGGTCTGCGGGCAGAAGCATGTAGTTATTATGGGAAGCTACGATAACTGGACGGTTAAATGAAGGATTGAGTGTATTGAAGTCGTCATCGTTCATCTTGGCTAGCTTTGCGGCCGTAGCGATGTCGATGTCCTGCTCCTTGTAGATTTGAACTAGAAAAGGTTCGTCGTAAATTAATGGGAGCTTGACTCCGTATTTTTGGGGGTTAAGAACAATGTCCTTAATGGCTTGCAACTTCGGATAGTATTTTCTGGTTTCCTCAGGCATGGTCAAAGACATGTAGTCTGTTGGCAGTCCGAGAGTTTGATTCTTTTTAATTTGCTTGCGGATGTTGCCTTCACCCCAGTTATAGCCAGCCAGTGCAAGTTGCCAGTCGCCAAATTCAGCATATAGCTTCTTAAGGTATTTCATGGCGGCCGTTGTGCTCTGCAAGACATCGTTGCGTTCGTCCTTCCATAAATTCTGGTCCAACGAGAAAATTTTTCCCGTGGAGGGCATGAACTGCCAAAGACCGGCTGCTTTTACTCTTGATTTAGCTTTAGTGACAAAGGCGCTTTCAACGAATGGAAGAAGTGCGATTTCGGTCGGCATATTCTGGGCCTGTACTTCTTCAATAATGTGGTAGAGGTAAAAAGCCGAGCGATTTGCCATCCTTTGTAGATAGTCGGGTTTGCTTTTATAGAAGGCGATCTGCTCGTCGACGACTTCATTATCCATATCAGGTACTCCGAAACCGTCACGGATTCGATGCCATACCGTATAGATATCCCCATCGTTAAAAGTCGCCGATTTGATAGTATTCGGTTGTAGGGGTTCCCAAGAATAAGCGGGAAAAGTAAATGCCAGGCCGAGGGCAACAATAACTAGGCCTAGCTTAGACAGGCGCATCATTTTTCTTAGAATTTGGGACTTACAAAGTAGAATTACAAATAAATACTAAAGGTTCAAGCAGTAACATCTGTTGCTAGACGTTAGGTCTTGTAACAGCTTTTTACAGATTTCACGATTGGAAGCTTATTGTCATGGGTTTACACGGGTCATTAGACGCTTTTTACGCATCACCCTTGGGTAAGTCCGCATGCGCTTGGGAGGAACTCCAATATGACAAGATGGTTTCCGACTGTTTTGGCTATAACGCAGTTCAACTTGGTGCCCCAAAAACCGATTTCCTTAAAAATAATCGGATTGGATTGCGGATTGTGGGATCTCCGGACGTGGAGGTGTTGCTATCGTTGGATGACTATCGAGCGAAGTCGGCTTTGCTTTTCGAAGCGTTGCCTTTCGATACGGAAAGTATTGATTTAGTGGTTCTACCTCACACTTTGGAGGAAGCTAGCGATCCGCATGCGCTATTGCGGGAAGTTGGCAGAGTGTTAATCCCGGGAGGCCGGGTAGTACTTACCGGCTTTAATAAAATGAGTCTATGGGGGATAAGGCAAAGTATGAGCAAGTTTGGAAAGTCGCCACTTCTTCCAGGCAAGCAATACTTTTCAGTATCGCAAGTACGAGACTGGCTACATCTCTTATCTTTCCATGTGGACAGAGGGTTATTTGGTTGCTACGGCACTTGGAGAGCTCCCGGAAAAAAGAATCGCATGCTGTGGCTAGAAAAAGCAGGCGATAGATGGTGGCCACACTGCGGAGCGGTATATTCGCTTGGGGCTGTAAAGAAAGTTTCAGGATTTCAATTTGTGGGAAAAGCGCTTACTAGGCATTCCTTCTTTCCAGCAGGTGCGCCCGCTGGTTTAAGTTCCCACAGACAACGATAAAAATAACTAATAAAGGAATACACATGGCGGACACTCTAGTTGAGATTTGGACTGATGGGGCAAGCAAAGGCAACCCAGGCCCTGGAGGGTGGGGAGCACTACTTACTTATAAACAGCATAGAAAAGAACTCTATGGAGGATCGCTTCTTACTACCAATAACCAAATGGAGCTAACAGCAGCTATTGAAGCTCTAAAAAGATTGAAGTGGCGCTGTAAGGTAATAATTCATACTGATTCTGAATACGTACAGAAAGGTATGACGCTTTGGATAGCAAATTGGCAGAGGAAAAACTGGAAAAGAGGTGAGAAACCAGTAAAGAACGCTGAGTTATGGAAAAGCCTGCTAGAGGAATCCCAAAAACATGATGTGGATTGGGTTTGGGTGAGAGGTCATAATGGAGATCCGGGCAATGAGAAAGCCGACGAGCTTGCTAACAAAGGCGTTGAAATGGTTTTGAAA
>JAJPXW010000078.1:3197-12223 GCA_021205255.1 Burkholderiales bacterium | reverse complement strand
GTTCTACTTCCGCACCACTGACGTGACCGGCACGATCCAGCTGCCGGAGGGCGTGGAGATGGTGATGCCGGGCGACAACATCCGTATGGACGTGCAGCTGATTGCGCCAATCGCGATGGAAGAGGGCCTGCGCTTCGCTATCCGTGAAGGTGGCCACACTGTGGGCGCCGGCGTAGTCGCCAAGATTGTTGGCTAAGATCAAAAATTTAACAAATAATTAGGGGCATAGCTCAATTGGCAGAGCGACGGTCTCCAAAACCGTAGGTTGAGGGTTCGATTCCTTCTGCCCCTGCCACATAATTAAGCCGCGGACTTAGTTCCGCGGTTTAACTTGCATTAAAAACATATTTAGGATACTCAATGTCTAAGCGTACCAAGCAAGTCCAGCCAGCAGTAGCCGTACCGAAAAACAACGGCGTTATTGTCATGACAGTAGCTGTGCTTGTCGCTTTGAGCGGAGTTTTTGGCTTTGCTCTCTTAGCTGAAGAGTCAACTTATCTTAGAGCCGGCGTTTTAGTCGGCTGTCTTATTGCTGGATGTGTCATTGGATGGTTCAGCCAGCCTGGTAAGGATTTCGTAGCTTATTGTCGTGCTTCTTATGAAGAACTGCGTAGAGTAGTTTGGCCAACTAGAAAGGAAACTGTTAATACAACTGGCTTAGTTTGTGGCTTTGTAGTTATTGTTGCTTTCTTTCTTTTCCTTGTCGATAACCTTATCCAGTTCGTTCTTGGATTCATACTCTAAGGAACCCCTTAATGTCAACTGACAAAAAATGGTATGTCGTACACACTTATTCCGGTATGGAAAAAAGTGCTGAATCGGCGCTGAGGGAAAGGATTAAACGTTCCGAACTCGATGAAATGTTCGGTGAGATCTTAGTTCCTACTGAAGATGTATCAGAAGTAAAGAACGGCAAAAAACGAGTATCAACACGCAGACTTTATTCAGGTTACATTTTCGTCAATATGTCTTTGAACGAAGAAACCTGGCACTTAGTTAAGAACACCCCAAGGATCACTGGATTTCTTGGTGAATCAGCCAATAAGCCAACTCCAATTTCCAATCTGGAAATTGATGCAATTAAAAAGAGAATGGAATCTGCTGACGAACCAAGACCACGTTTCGAATTCCAAACTGGAGAGCAAGTTCGAATCAAGAGCGGTCCTTTTGCTGATTTCAATGGAACAATCGATGAAGTTGATTATGAAAGAAATCGCTTGCGTGTCATAGTTTCCATTTTTAGTAGAGATACTCCTGTTGAATTGACTTTTACGGACGTAGAGAAAAACTAGTCCGCTTCGCTTTTGTTTGCAGTGAAGTAAAAGAAATGCGAACCCCAACCCGGGGAGCTCAATAGAGCGATCACCCGTGAGGAATTTAAATGGCAAAAAAGATAGTAGGCTTTATTAAGCTTCAGGTGCCAGCTGGAAAGGCAAATCCTTCTCCACCAATTGGTCCTGCACTTGGCCAGCGTGGCCTAAACATTATGGAATTTTGCAAAGCGTTTAACGCTAAGACCCAGGGTATGGAACCTGGTCTTCCAATTCCAGTAATCATTACCGCTTACGCCGATAAGAGCTTCAGCTTCATTATGAAGACTCCACCGGCTACCATTCTTATTAAGAAAGCAGCAAAGATTGATAAGGGTTCTTCAACTCCTCAATCCAATAAGGTTGGCAAGATTACACGTGCTCAGGCCGAAGAAATTGCTAAGGCAAAAATGCCTGACCTTACTGCGGCCAATATGGACGCTGCTGTGCGTACCATCGCTGGAAGTGCACGTTCTATGGGTGTAACTGTGGAAGGAGTGCACTAATGGCTAAGATTGGAAAACGTGAAAAGGCTAATGACGCCAAGGTCGATAGACAGACCCTTTATGCACTTCCCGATGCACTTGCATTAATGAAGCAATGTGCTAATGCAAAATTCGACGAATCTGTCGATATCGCTATTCAGCTTGGTATCGATCCACGTAAGAGTGATCAGGCTGTACGTGGTTCTGTCGTTATGCCAGCAGGTACTGGTAAGACTGTAAGAGTCGCGGTATTTGCTCAAGGTGCAGCTGCTGATGCAGCAAAAGCTGCCGGAGCCGATATAGTTGGACTAGAAGATCTGGTTCAGCAAGTTAAAGATGGCAACTTGAATTTTGACATCGTTATCGCTGAGCCAAGCGCCATGCGCTTTGTTGGCCAGTTAGGCCAGATTCTTGGTCCACGTGGCTTAATGCCAAACCCGAAGGTCGGTACGGTAACGCCAAACGTAGCCCAGGCAGTTAAGAACGCTAAAGCTGGCCAGGTTCAGTTCCGTGCTGATAAGTCTGGATACGTTCAGGCACCAGTGGGACGCGCATCTTTTGCCCCTAATAGCCTTGAAGAGAACATTAAGGCGCTGATTGATGCTTTAAATAAAGCTAAACCAGCATCTTCTAAAGGCGTATATCTTCGTAAAGCATCGATTAGTTCAACCATGGGTCCTGGCATCCGCCTTGATCTTTCTACCGTAGCTTAAGAAGAACGCTTTTAATAATTAAAGAACTTTGGGTTACAGCCATCTAGTAATGGCTGTAGCCGTCAAAGACCGCTGGAGAGGATTGCCTCTTAATCAAAAATCCAGCGCAGACGGCAACCGAAGAGAGATTTACCGTTGTGTGCCATTTGGCCAATTCGCTAAGCTCTCTGAGAGAGCCGGTTGTTTAAACCGGTGCCTGAATGTTAGGCACCTTTATCTGGAGCAGACCATGAGTCTTAACAGACAAGAAAAGGCAGCAATGATTCAGGAGATCAGCGAGCTTGTTGCTGATGCCGGAAGCGTTGTTATTGCTGAGTACCGTGGACTGACCGTAGATGCAGCTACTCGCCTGCGTAAAAACGCTCGCGAGAAAGATGTGAAGCTGCGCGTACTGAAAAACACTTTAGTTAATAGAGCGATTAAGGACACGCCTTTTGCAGTCTTGTCCGATAAGCTTGCCGGACCGTTGATGTATGGATTTTCAACTGATCCAGTTGCGGCAGCTAAAGTGTTATCGGATTTTGCAAAGACTGATAAAAATCTCGTCATCAAGGCTGGCTCTATGCCAAACCACTTGCTTGGCGTGGAGGAAATTAATCAGTTAGCCGCCTTGCCAAGCCGTGAAGAGCTATTGGCTCAATTGATGGCGACTATGAATGCACCGATTACTCAGTTCGTGCGCACCCTCAACGAAGTGCCAAGTCGCTTCGTAAGGACACTGGCTGCAGTTCGCGATGCCAAGGAATCAGCCCCTGCCGCTTGATTCTCAATTTGAAATTATTTACACAACGTATTGGAGTTATATAAATGGCCCTCACAAAAGAAGAGATCCTTGATGCAATCTCGTCAATGACAGTTCTTGAAGTTTCCGAACTTATCAAAATGATGGAAGACAAGTTCGGCGTTTCCGCTGCTTCCGCAGCTGTTGCAGTAGCAGTACCAGCCGGTGGCCAAGGTGCCGCACCAGCTGAAGAAAAGACCGAGTTCGATGTCGTCCTAGTTGACTTCGGCTCTAACAAAGTACCAACCATTAAGGTTGTTCGTGAGCTGACTGGCCTTGGTCTGAAAGAAGCTAAAGACCTGGTTGAATCCGCTCCTAAGACTATTAAGGAAGCTTTGCCAAAGGCCGAAGCAGAAGAAGCCAAGAAGAAACTCGAGGCTGCTGGCGCTAAGGTTGAACTGAAGTAATTTTTCTGTTATGATATTCAGCCCTCTCTTATTTTGGAGGGCTGAATTAATCTAGCCCATAGGAAATAAGGACTTCATAAGGGCTTGATTCTTATCGAGTTTTTACGAAGTCTCTCCAGAGTGAAGAAAAAAGATAGAAATTAATGGCAATGCCACGCAAGGTCAGATTTTTGGCCTGGCGTGGTTATTTGTGTCTGTTTTCAAACTCTTTTGGGAGTTTTAAATCTCTACGAACGGAGTGTTCATGACGTATTCGTTCACTGAAAAGAAACGCATCCGGAAGAGCTTTGCCAAGCGTCCGAGCGTACTTGAAGTGCCTTCCTTGCTGGAAACACAGCTGCATTCTTACTGAGAATTTTTACAGGCCGATGTGCCACCTTCCAAACGCCGAGATGTTGGCTTACAAGGTGCCTTCACCTCCATATTCCCCATAACGAGCCATAACGGATTGGCCAAGCTTGAGTTTCAGGAATATGTTCTTGACAAACCTCTCTTTGACGTGAATGAATGTCAGCTTCGTAGCTTAAATTACAGTTCTAGGCTACGGGCTAAAGTTCGCCTAATTATTTACGACCGTGATTCTCCAAAGCAGCAATCTGTGAAGGAAATCAGAGAGTCCGAAGTATACATGGGTGAAATTCCTTTAATGACTGATAAGGGTTCCTTCATCATTAATGGAACAGAGCGCGTCATCGTTTCACAATTGCATCGTTCACCTGGAGCTTTCTTCGAGCACGATAAAGGTAAGACCCATAGTTCTGGCAAGAAATTGTTCAGTGCCAGAATTATTCCATATCGTGGATCTTGGCTTGATTTTGAATTCGATGCCAAGGATATTTTGCACTTTAGAATCGACCGTCGCCGTAAGATGCCGGCAACTATCATGCTCAAGGCACTGGGCATGAATGCCGAGACTATTCTCAAGCAATTCTATGAATTTGATAACTTCAGATTCGATGACGATGGCAACATCTTTATGAAGGTGTATCCCACGCGTTTGCGTGGCGAAGTTGCAAAATTTGATATCTACGATAACGATGGGAAACTTATCGTTGCAAAAGATAAGAGAATCAATGCCAAACATGTTCGCGATATAGCTGCTGCTGGTATTACTGAGTTTCAAGTACCAGAAGACTTTGTGCTTGGTCGTGTTCTGGCTACAAATATTATTGACCACGATACTGGCGAAATCATTGCCAACGCCAATGACGAACTTGTCATAGAAAAGCTTACTGACCTGCGAGATAAAGGTGTTAAACAGTTCGATACGATCTACGTTAATGAACTTAACCGTGGACCTTTTATTTCAGACACCTTGCGTCTAGACGAAACTGATGATCAGTTAGCAGCCAGAATTGCTATTTATCGCATGATGCGTCCTGGTGAACCACCAACAGAAGAGGCAGTTGAAACTTTATTCCGTCGTCTTTTCTTCGATCCGGAAACTTACGATTTGTCAAGAGTGGGCCGGATGAAGATTAATTCCCGTTTCCATAGAAATAAGCTAACTGGCCCGATGACTCTTGAGCCAGAAGATATTATCGAGACAATGAAAGCCATCGTCTCATTGCGTAACGGTGAAGGCACGGTTGATGATATTGACCACTTAGGTAATCGTCGTGTCCGTTGTGTTGGTGAATTAACTGAAAACCAATTCCGTTCTGGTTTGGTAAGAGTTGAAAGAGCTGTAAAAGAAAGACTTGGTCAAGCTGAAGCTGACAATTTAATGCCTCATGACTTGATTAATAGCAAACCGATTAGCGCAGCTATCCGTGAGTTCTTTGGTTCTTCTCAGTTAAGCCAGTTCATGGATCAGACCAACCCACTTTCTGAGATTACCCATAAGAGAAGAATTTCTGCTTTGGGACCAGGTGGTCTTACCCGTGAAAGAGCAGGCTTTGAAGTTCGAGACGTACACCCGACTCACTATGGTCGTGTTTGTCCAATTGAAACTCCTGAAGGTCCAAATATTGGTCTAATCAATTCATTGGCTCTTTATGCTCGCCTAAACGACTATGGATTCCTAGAGACTCCATACCGTAAGGTTATTGATGGCCAAGTTACTAACGAAATCGCATATCTGTCGGCTATTGATGAAGGCAATTTCATTATTGCTCAGGCAAATGCCTCACTTGATGAAAATGGCCATTTGACCGATGAACTAGTGAGCTGCCGTGATAAGGGCGAATTCGTTTTAATGCGTCCAGAAAGAGTGCAGTACATGGATGTGGCACCAGCACAGATCGTTTCGGTAGCTGCTTCGCTGATTCCATTCCTAGAGCACGATGACGCAAACCGTGCTTTGATGGGATCAAACATGCAGCGTCAAGGCGTTCCATGCTTGCGTCCTGAAAAGCCACTGGTTGGCACAGGTATCGAAAGAACTGTTGCTAGGGACTCTGGGACTACTGTTACTGCCTTGCGTGGCGGTGTAGTTGACTATGTCGATGCAAACCGTGTAGTGGTTCGTGTAAACGATAGCGAAAATGAAATTGGTAGAGTCGGTGTAGATATCTACAACTTGCAGAAGTTCACTCGTTCCAATCAAGGTACGAATATTAATCAGCGTCCTATCGTTAGCCCAGGCGACGTAATTGCCAAGGGTGACGTGATTGCCGACGGTGCTTCTACTGACTTAGGTGAATTAGCGCTTGGCCAGAATATGGTCGTAGCGTTTATGCCTTGGCATGGCTACAACTACGAAGACTCTGTGATGGTAAGTGAAAAGGTCGTTGCCGATGACCGCTATTCTTCCATCCATATTGAAGAGCTCGTAGTTTCTGCTCGCGATACTAAGTTAGGCAGTGAAGAAATTACTCGAGACATCGCAAACCTGAGCGAAAACCAAATTAACCGTCTAGACGATTCTGGCATCGTGTTTATCGGTGCTGAGGTTAAAGCTGGTGACGTCCTGGTTGGTAAAGTCACACCAAAAGGTGAAACTTCACTTACCGCTGAAGAGAAATTGCTTAGGGCGATTTTCGGTGAAAAGGCATCCGATGTTAAGGACACTTCTCTAAGAGTCCCATCTGGTATGGTAGGTACAGTCATCGACGTTCAAGTGTTTACTCGTGAAGGTATTGAACGCGATAAACGTGCTGAATCCATTATCGAAGAAGCTCTTAAGCGCTATAAGCTTAATCAGGAAGACGAATTCCGTATCGTAGAAAACGATGCTTTTGATCGTTTGCGTGACAAGATTATTGGTGCGCAAGTGCAGGGTGGACCAAATGGCCTCGTAAAAGGTAAGACCATTACGGCTACGTACCTGAACGACACTCCTCGCTACAAGTGGTTCGATATTCGTTTCACAGAAGATGAAATGCAGAAAGCCCTTGAGGAGACAAAAGACACCATTGAGGATAAGCGTAAGGAATTAGCCGATGCCTATGAAGTCAAGCGTAAAAAGCTAACTCAGGGTGACGAACTTCCAACTGGCGTTCTTAAGACAGTTAAAGTCTACTTAGCTGTTAAACGTCGTTTACAGCCAGGCGATAAGATGGCCGGACGTCACGGAAATAAAGGTGTGGTATCCCGTATTACCCGTGTGGAAGACATGCCTTATATGGCCGATGGCAGACCAGTTGATATCGTTCTTAACCCACTAGGCGTTCCATCCCGTATGAACATCGGACAGGTTCTTGAAGTTCACCTTGGATGGGCAGCTTTTGGCCTCGGTAGAAGAATTGAAGAGATGCTGCAACTCGAAAGAGGTAAACAGGTCAAGCAGTTAAGAGAATTCCTTGCCAAGATTTACAACCATAGCGGCAAGCGTGAAGATCTTGATTCGCTAACTGATGACGAAATCATTAACTTAGCTAAGCACTTGACTAAGGGCATACCTTTTGCCACACCGGTGTTTGACGGAGCAAGCGAAAAAGAGATTCAGGAGATGCTTGATCTAGCATTCCCAGCGGAAACTGCTGAGAAACTCTTGCTGACTCCTTCCAAGACTCAGATGCAACTGTTTGACGGTAGAACTGGAGAACCATTTGACAGACCAGTTACGGTAGGCATCATGCACTATCTCAAACTGCATCACCTTGTCGATGACAAGATGCATGCTCGTTCAACTGGACCATACTCCTTGGTTACCCAACAGCCACTTGGCGGTAAAGCCCAGTTCGGTGGACAGAGATTCGGTGAGATGGAAGTCTGGGCTCTTGAAGCCTACGGTGCTAGCTATGTTCTGCAAGAAATGCTGACAGTCAAATCCGATGACGTTGGTGGTAGAACAAAACTATACGAAAACATTGTCAAGGGCGACCACGTCATTGACGCCGGCATGCCGGAATCCTTCAACGTGTTGGTTAAGGAAATTCGCTCTCTAGGCATCGATATCGATTTGCATAGAGATAAGGATGATCAAAAAAGGGATAGGGATAGCTTCTAAAAATGCATGCTTTTAAGGATTTATTCAATCAAGTAACTCAGGACGAACCGTTTGACGCAATCAAAATTGGTATCGCCTCTCCTGAGAAGATCCGTTCTTGGTCCTACGGCGAAGTTAAGAAGCCAGAGACAATTAACTATAGAACTTTCAAGCCTGAACGCGACGGCCTCTTTTGCGCCAAGATCTTCGGGCCGGTAAAGGACTACGAATGCATTTGCGGTAAGTACAAAAGACTGAAGCATCAAGGCGTCGTTTGCGAAAAATGCGGCGTTGAAGTGACTCTTTCTAAAGTGCGTCGCGAAAGAATGGGCCATATTGAATTGGCTAGCCCAGTAGCCCATATCTGGTTCCTTAAGAGCCTGCCTTCCCGCATGGGTATGGTTCTTGATATTCCTTTGCGGGATATTGAACGCGTGCTTTACTTTGAGGCTTATGTCGTAGTTGAACCCGGCATGACCGAGTTAAAGCGTGGCGAGTTAATGACTGAGGAAGCTTATTACGCCGCAACTGAAAAGTACGGCGATGACTTCCAGGCCATGATGGGTGCAGAAGCTATTCGTGAGCTTCTTAAGTCCATCAACATTAACGAGGAAGTGCTGAAGCTTCGTGAGGAGCTACAAACCACAACTTCGGATGCCAAACTTAAGAAGATTGCAAAACGCTTGAAAGTTCTTGAAGGCTTCCAACGTTCTGGCATTAAGCCCGAATGGATGGTTATGGAAGTTCTTCCAGTTCTTCCACCTGATTTACGTCCATTGGTACCATTGGATGGTGGTCGTTTTGCAACCAGTGATTTAAATGACCTCTATCGTCGCGTCATTAACCGTAATAATCGTCTAAAGAGACTGCTTGAGTTAAAAGCTCCAGACATTATTGTCCGTAATGAAAAACGTATGCTTCAAGAAGCAGTCGATTCATTGCTGGATAACGGCAGACG
>JAJPXW010000078.1:0-3187 GCA_021205255.1 Burkholderiales bacterium | reverse complement strand
ACGCGGTAAGGCAATGACTGGCCCATCCAAGCGTCCATTGAAATCCTTGGCCGATATGATTAAAGGCAAAGGTGGCCGCTTCCGTCAGAACTTGTTAGGTAAACGTGTTGACTACTCAGGCCGTTCTGTAATTACAGTTGGTCCATACCTTAAGTTACATCAGTGCGGACTTCCAAAATTAATGGCACTTGAGCTCTTTAAGCCATTTATTTTCAACAAGCTTGAGCTGCGTGGTCTTGCCACCACGATTAAAGCAGCTAAGAAAATGGTTGAAAATCAAGAGCCAGTGGTCTGGGATATTCTTGAAGAAGTCATTTACGAGCATCCAGTGATGCTTAACCGTGCTCCTACATTGCACCGTTTAGGCATTCAGGCGTTTGAACCGTTACTGATTGAAGGTAAAGCCATTCAGTTGCATCCATTAGTTTGCGCTGCATTCAACGCTGACTTTGATGGCGACCAAATGGCCGTACACGTACCACTTTCACTTGAAGCCCAGCTAGAAGCTCGCTCTTTAATGCTTGCTTCCAACAATGTACTGTTTCCGGCAAACGGAGATCCTTCGATTGTTCCTTCTCAGGACATCGTTCTTGGCCTTTACTACTCAACTCGTTCTCGTATTAACGGTAAAGGCGAGGGCATGTTCTTTGCCGATATCAGTGAAGTTGAAAGAGCTTTAGCAAACAAGGCTGTTGAGCTTCATACAAGATGCACAGTCAGAATCAAGGAATTCGATGTCAATCCTGAAACAAGGGAAAAGACACCAAAGATGGTACGTTACGAAACCACAGTAGGACGTGCTCTTCTGTCTGAGATTCTTCCAGCGGGTCTTTCTTTTGAAAATGTCAATAAGACATTAAACAAGAAGGAAATTGCAAAGCTAATTAACATGGCTTTCCGCAATTGCGGACTAAGAGAAACTGTCATCTTTGCCGATAAGCTCATGCAGCGTGGCTACCATCTAGCTACTATCGGTGGTTTGTCAATCTCCATTGATGACATGAAAGTGCCGCCAACTAAGAATGAGTTAGTTCGTGCAGCAGAACGTGAAGTCAAGGAAATTGATGCCCAGTACACCTCTGGTCTTGTTACTTCCGGTGAGCGCTATAACAAGGTAGTTGATATTTGGGGTCGTACGGCTGACGAAGTTGGTAAGGTGATGATGGATGAAATCTCAAAGGAACCCGTCATTGACCGTCACGGCAATAAAGTAGAGCAGGAATCCTTCAACTCCATTTACATGATGGCCGATTCCGGTGCTCGTGGTTCTGCGGCACAGATTCGTCAGCTCGCTGGAATGCGTGGTTTGATGGCTAAGCCAGATGGCTCAATTATTGAGACTCCAATTACAGCAAACTTCCGTGAAGGCCTGAACGTTTTGCAGTACTTCGTATCAACTCACGGTGCTCGCAAAGGTCTAGCCGATACAGCTTTGAAGACAGCAAACTCCGGTTATCTAACTCGCCGACTAGTTGACGTTACACAAGACCTCGTTGTTACTGAAGACGATTGCGGAACCAGCAGGGGCGTGATTATGAAAGCCCTTATCGAAGGTGGCGATGTGGTTGAACGCCTTGGCGATAGAGTGCTTGGACGCGTAGTCGCAGAAGATGTTCTTGATCCAGATACTCATGAAGTTCTCATTAAAGCTGGCAAGCTTATTGATGAGGACGATGTAGAACTGATTTCCAAGAAAGGTGTTGACGAAGTCTCTGTACGCACTCCGCTGACATGCGATACCAGATATGGCCTTTGCGCTAAGTGCTATGGCCGTGATCTTGGTCGTGGAACCTTAGTTAATACTGGTGAAGCTGTTGGAGTTATTGCAGCTCAATCCATTGGCGAACCAGGAACACAGCTTACGATGCGTACATTCCATATCGGTGGCGCAGCTTCACGTGCAGCGGTTGCAAGCAATGTAGAAGCTAAGTCCCCTGGTAAGGTAAGGTTCTCTAGCGCTATGCGTTACGTAACGGCAGACAAAGGAAATAAAGTTGTTATTTCTCGTTCTGGCGAAATCGTAATTGAAGGGCCAAACGGTCGTGAGAAAGAACGTCATAAGATCCCTTACGGTGCCAACCTGGAAGTGATGGATGGCGATGAAGTGAAAGTTGGTCAGGAACTTGCCAACTGGGATCCTCTTACTCGCCCAATCGTGACGGAATATGCAGGCATCTTCCGCTTTGCCAACGTGGTAGAAAACTTAACAGTTAAAAGCCAGGTTGATGAAGTGACAGGTTTGACCTCACTAGTTGTAATTGATGCTAAGCAGGCATCGAGCAAGATTGGTAGACCAATGGTTCAGTTGATGGACGAAAATGGCGAATTAGTGAAGATTCCTGGAACAGAGCACCCAGTGAGTATTCAGTTGCCAGTCGGTGCCCTTATCACGGTACAAGACGGTGCAGAAGCTCACGTAGGTGACGTTATCGCTAGGATTCCAACAGAGAGCCAGAAGACTCGTGACATTACAGGTGGTCTGCCACGTGTAGCCGAGCTTTTTGAAGCTAGGTCGCCAAAAGACGCTGGTATCCTTGCAGAAGCTAGTGGCACTGTCACGTTTGGTAAGGAAACCAAAGGCAAACAGAGACTGATCATTACTGATACTCAGCAGCAAGAACATGAATTCTTGATTCCTAAGGATCGCACAATTCTTGTTCATGACGGCCAAGTGGTAAATAAAGGCGAAGTTATTGTTGACGGTCCAGCTGATCCGCACGATATTCTTCGTTTGAAAGGAATCGAAGCTCTTGCAAGATACATCGTTGACGAAGTTCAGGATGTGTACAGATTGCAAGGTGTGAAGATCAGTGACAAGCATATTGAAGTGATTGTTCGTCAGATGTTAAGACGAGTCATCATCACCGATGCTGGCGACACTAAGTTCATTAATGGTGAACAGGTTGAACGTAGCGAAATGCTTGATGAAAATGAAAAGGCTATGAATGAAAACAAGAGGCCAGCTACTTATGAAAACTTGCTTCTTGGTATCACGAAGGCAAGCCTTTCAACTGATTCGTTCATTTCAGCCGCTTCGTTCCAGGAGACCACTAGAGTTCTTACGGAAGCTGCCATCATGGGTAAACGTGATGATCTGCGTGGTCTGAAAGAAAACGTGATCGTTGGTAGATTAATTCCTGCTGGAACTGGTCTTGCATATCACAATGCACGCAAGATGAAAGACCAA
>JAJPXW010000385.1:7312-12253 GCA_021205255.1 Burkholderiales bacterium | reverse complement strand
ATACAGCAGGAGGTGATGAAATGAAAACGGCAAAAGTTTTTTTTCTGGTAGAAACCAAGCAGTAAGAATTCCAAAAGAATTCAGATTGAATGTCGAAGAAGTTTGGATAAGAAAAGATCCAAATTCAGGAGAGATTATTTTGACTCCTAAGATAGAAAGACCCGCAAAATATAAGAATTCTCTTCAGTGGCTAGTTGATTCTCTTAGAAAAGCGGCTAAAGGAAATGAAGATATTTTTGCAATGGAAAATTTACGTCTCCCTGCTAAAGACCGTAAAATTTTCTAATAGCTAAGGACTTTTTGATTTCAACTAAAAAGTTTCAGGCATGCTGATTTCACATGTCAACACGCATCTTTTACAGTTTTAGGAGAGTTAGGGTTAATAGGGGAAGACATAAGATTAACTAAAAGATGAATATTTCTTTCGGCTCTAGCAATCACGGCGTGTGATTTGCTGTATCTTCATTTGATGATAAAAGCTTTTCAATAAATGTTTTGCTATAGCCTAGACTCGTTGCTATTTCCATAAACTTTTTAGGATCTGTGTCAAAAGATAACGCATTTGTTGTCTTCGCAACTGCCTGTGCATATTGCATTCCTTCCTCAAAAGACAGTGGACCTTTGGGATAAGCTTTGGCTACTTCCGAAGCTGCTACGGCTGCTTGAATAGCAGATAAAGTTTTACCTTCCCCCATTAACGCTTCCAGAATAGATTCGTCTGCATCGTTTATAGCTTCTTCCAAGGTCGTGCCTTGCGGAGAACAGTGTTGAAGAGAAAGTGATCTGTCATGAATGTCTAATCGGCACAATAGAACTTCAACCCAACCTGGTTCTCGGCTCAACATATATTCCCTATCCTTTTCACTGGCAGGAAAAGCTTGAATTGAAGGTTGGTCTTGACCAACATTGAGACGAAGTACTACTTCATTGTTGTTCTTATCTTCGATAGGTCCATTACCAGTAGCAAAAATCAGAATTGGTTTATTGCTGTAGGTTTGGACTAGATCTGCTGGAGCTTGTTGGAATTGTTTAAATAGAAGTGGAGCCGTGGTAACCAGCCAGTCCGGATGTTTAGTCTTAATAGCCCCAATTACAAGATTGCCTTTTTCTGAGAAATTATTGGGCAGTCCTATCCATTGATTGTCGGCTATTTGTTGAGCTGCCGATCTCAGTGCAGGATTAATAGCCACAATTTGTTCGTGACTTAAACCAAAGGCAGAAGACAAAATAAAGACTTGGCTTAACGCCAGAGAAATAGTTAGAGAAGTCAGAACTCTTACTGGACTTTCCATTTAAAATTCCAAAGCGCTACCACTTTCAGATTGGTGAAGAGCCAGTGCGTGCTTGAAGCATTGATACGGATTCTTGCCCTGTCCAAAAGAAAGATAGAGGACTATTAATGATGCTTCTTATTTAACTCGGCGAAACCATTACATCCTTGCTCGTAACCTGCATCGCAGGCCTGCCCATAAAACTCCTTGGCTATTGAGTAATCTCTAGAGACTCCTTTTCCGTGTTCATAGAGTTCTGCGGCACTGATGCAGCAACTACCATCTTTATAGGCGCATCCTTGCGCATAGAATTCGGCTGCTTTCTTAGCTGATTTCTTAACTCCGTTGCCTTTTGCGTAGATCTCTCCAGCCCCTAAACATGACGAACCATCATGAAGACGACAGCCTTTTTCATAGAATCTGAGTGCGTCTTGATAGGATTGTCTAAGGGAATTTCCTTCTTCGTAAGCGACTCCAAGTTCTCCACAGGCAATTCCATCATCCTTTTCACACGCTTTCTCGAAATACTTGTTGGCAATCGAGCTTGAGCGCTCTACTCCTTGGCCATCCTGATACATTGAGCCGAGAGCAGTGCAGGAAGCTGCACTATCTAAAAAGCAACCTTCTTTGTAATACTTAATTGCGTCAGAAAATGATCTCACAACGCCGAGGCCTTTCTGGTAGGTATAGCCAGTGAAGTAACAACCAGTTGGCTCCTTCAGCTTGCAAGCTTTTTCGAAATATTCCAATCCTTTAGTGGCGGACTGCTCTACTTCGTCTCCATCGCTATATTTATATCCAAGTGCCATGCAGCTTTCGCCATCGTCCATCATGCACCGAATGTCTAAATCCTCTATTTCTCCTGCAACGCATAGAGAAGTGCATAGCGCAAGTGCTAGTCCCCAATACTTCATGGCTTTTCCTTACTTCAAATTTGAATAGCGTTAGTACTTACTTATTTCTAGTAAATGATTTAGGCTTAATGAGTTAGCTGTTAAGTGCTTTAGCACTTAGTTTTCAAAAGCTAGAAAACTATTTTATATAAGCGTAGAGCATTGGAGATCCACTGCTTTGATAAATGTGCAAAAATGTTTTAACAGGACAGTCTGTCTTAGTAATTACCATTTTTGCACTGGTCATTAAGGCTCTCAAAGATAAATTTTTAAGCATCTTGATAGGGATTGGGAAAGCCGAGCGTTTCTAATATTTCCTTTTCCCTCTTTTCCATTATTCCTGCTTCTTCATCATCCAAATGATCATATCCATGTGCATGGAGTACGCCATGCACAATTAGATGAGCAAGATGGTCTATCAAGGGCTTGTTCTGTTCTTTAGCTTCTTTCTCCAACACAGGGACACAGACAGCTAAATCTGCCTCTACTGGGTCGTGGCTATAGTCAAAAGTCAGGATGTTAGTAGGTTTATCTTTACCTCGGTAGCTTTTATTTAGTTCCTTTCCTTCTTCTTCGTCCACGAACTTCAAGGTTATAGTCGCGTCCGTTTCCATAGCTTGCTTTATCCACTTTTCGATAGTGGATCTTGAGACTTGAATTGGCAAAAGTCCTTTTTGCAAAATAGATAGCTGGAGCACGTACTTATGCTTAGCCATGCCGAGCCTCTTTTTCAGCCTTTTCATATGCATCGACAATGCGGGCTACTAAAGGATGTCTAACCACGTCGGCAGCCGTAAAGTAAGTTACAGAAATTCCTCTAACGTCCCTTAGGATGCGAGCTGCTTCAATAAGTCCGCTTCGTTGGCCTTTTGGCAAGTCGATCTGGGTGGCGTCACCTGTTACTACAGCCTTTGAACCAAAGCCTATTCTTGTCAAGAACATCTTCATTTGTTCTGGAGTAGTGTTCTGGGCCTCGTCCAGAATTACAAAGGAGGAATTTAGAGTGCGCCCTCTCATGTAGGCCAAAGGCGCAATTTCTATGTCTTGTCTTTCTAGCAACCGATGGGTTCTATCAGTCCCTAGAAGGTCAAACAAAGCGTCATATAACGGACGAAGATATGGATCGACTTTCTGGGAGAGGTCACCGGGGAGGAAGCCTAACTTTTCGCCAGCCTCAACTGCAGGTCGAGTAAGCACTATTCTTTCTACGGCTCCTCGATCTAAAGCATCGACGGCAGCGGCCACTGCTAAATAGGTTTTACCGGTGCCGGCAGGACCCACGCCAAAAGAAATGTCGTGGCCGAGAATATTGCGAATATAGTTTCTCTGCATAGGGGTCCGGCCATGCAGATCTTTTCTCTTTGTACGAAGTTCTGGATCTCTTTCGGCTTTCGGTTCAGGTTCATTAGGGTTGGATGCCATTTTGCCAGCTAGGCAAAGCTGGACATCTTCGGCTGTTAAGTCGGAAGATTTCCTTTGCGCAAGTGCCGCTAGATCTTTTAATGCGGACAACGCTTTTCTTACAGGCGTGACTGGGCCGTCAATTTGAAAGTTGGATCCTCTACGGGAAATATCAACGTCAAGATAATCTTCAATTTCTGTCAAGTTAGCGTCCATGGGGCCAACCAGGCTTGAGAGATCGCTGTTGCTTAGATCAAGATTGAGCGTCATCTGCTTAATTAAGTTCTTTCCTGACGATTCATTCGGCATTAATTAAAGTACCTCCAAGAGTATGTGGATAGACATCAGTTACTTCCACATCAATCGTTTTTCCAATTAAAGATTCCGGACCATCGAAAGTAATGATCCTGTTATTGTCTGTTCGGGCGCTTAGCTGGCCGCGGCCTTTCTTAGCGTTTCCTGTTACTAGCACACGCTGTACTGTTCCGAGCATGGAGCGGGAAATCTCTTGGGCATGCCTATTATTAAGATCCTGCAGTCTCTGCAACCTTTGAAGCTTGACTGACCGCGGAGTTGGATCGTCCATTTCGGCTGCCGGTGTTCCAGGTCGACGGGAATAGACAAACGAAAAGCTGGCATCGAACTTCAGCTCTTCGATTAAGCGCATGGTTTTTTCAAAATCTTCTTCGGTTTCGTTAGGGAAGCCCACGATGAAGTCCGTAGCAATGGAAATGCCTGGCCGTGCCTCTCTTAACTTGCGGATAATGGATTTGTATTCGAGGACGGTGTATCCACGCTTCATAGCCGCGAGCACTCTGTCGGATCCGGCCTGCACTGGTAAATGTACGTGATTGGCTAGTTTTGGAATACGTCTATAGGCATCGATAAGCCTGTTCGTAAATTCGGTTGGATGCGAAGTAGTGTAGCGAATTCTCTCTATGCCATCGATTTCAGCCACGTATTCCAGCAAAAGTGCAAAATCCGCAACTTCACCGTCTGGGCTTTCTCCTCTGTAAGCGTTGACGTTCTGGCCAAGAAGAGTGATTTCCTTCACACCGCTTTCAGCAAGACTCATTACTTCTAGAAGGACATCCTTAAGTGGTCTAGAAATCTCTTCGCCTCTGGTATAAGGCACGATGCAGTAGGAGCAATACTTATTGCAACCTTCCATGATGGAAACAAAAGCGGAAGGTGCCTCTGAAGTGGCCTTAGGTAGACAGTCGAACTTCTCAATCAACGGAAAGCTTATATCTACTTGCGATACGCCGGTACGCTGATTCTTACGAAGAAGTTCTGGGAGCCGATGCAAAGTTTGCGGTCCAAAGACTACGTTTACATAGGGCGCTCTTTGGATAATGTTCCTGCCTTCTTGTCTA
>JAJPXW010000385.1:5473-7302 GCA_021205255.1 Burkholderiales bacterium | reverse complement strand
TGACTAGCTACGCAACCACCTACGGCAATTTTTATATGAGGATGTTGCTTTTTTATTTCTCGAATTCTTCCTAAATCCGAAAATACCTTTTCCTGGGCTTTTTCACGAACTGAACAAGTATTGAAGACGACTAGATCAGCCTCTTCAGGAGATCCTACAGTTTGATAGCCTTCCTTTTCCGACAGTAGGTCAGCGATACGACCAGAGTCGTACTCGTTCATTTGGCAACCAAATGTTTTTATATAAAGTTTTTTTGCGGTCACGGTTAGTAATCCGGGGCAAGAAAGTTTGGGAATTTATAGAAGTTGTGTTACCAGGGGCTTACGCCTTCTAAGGATTTTTCAGTAAAAATTTTTGAAGGAATAGTGAGTGATCTGGCAGTTAAGCTACCACCCCAAAGACATCCTGTATCCAACGAGTATACATTCGGGTAATTAACGATGCCTAGAGTGGACCAATGTCCGAACACCACAGGAATGTCAGCAGTCTTGCGACCTGGGTACATGTACCAGGGAATTAAGGAAGAATCAGTTTCTTCTGGATTTAACTTGGCTTTAAAGTCCATATCGCCGTTAGCTGTCAGATATCTGGTTCTAGTAAGGACATTAACAATGGCCCGTAATCTCTTATAACCTTTAAGGCCATGTTCCCACTGGGTCTTACCGAAGAGTTTTCCAATGCTCTTTTCCCAGTCCTTAGCTCGAAGACATTCTTCGACTTCATGGGCAAGCTTCAGGGTCTTACGGACACTCCAGGACCAGTGGCAAGCGGCATGAACACCAAGAAATCCATTGACTTCAACGGCCATTGGCCAGGTTCTAATCCAATCTATTAGTTCTTGGGCGTCCGGAGCATCCAGGATCTCCTGGAGTGTGTCGGAAGGATGCATTTCTCTTTCGCCGCAAGTCACGGCCAGGAAATGCAACTCATGGTTTCCTAAAAGACAAGTGGCTCTGGAACCCATACTTTGTAACGTACGCAATGCTTCTAGCGATTTAGGTCCACGATTAATGATGTCACCGATAAATAGAAACTTTGAGTCTTGCGGCATTTGCTTGAGAAGTTCTTTTAGTGTGCCATTGCAGCCGTGTACGTCGCCTATTGCGTATGTTGTCAAATTAACTTTCCCTCTTGATAAGTTAAAAACCAAAATAACAGCCGTTCGGATTCTATACAAAATAAGCTGATTTCTAGGCTTGTAGGAGAAGAAAAGGTAGACCGAAATTGGGAGCTTGTTTGTTTTTTCTTAGCCTTTAGTCTTAAGTGATGCCTTCTGTTTATCCTTCTTTAAATAGGGGCTTGTAGTGTATTGGGGCGGAGCTGCTTATGTCGATAGGCTTCTGAAGTTCAAAATCTTAAGGATGATATTTGACTCTTTAACTTATGGCCAGATTTTTCTCTTTTTGCTCTCTATCTGGCTATGTAACCTATAGAAACTATCTATGAATTAGCCTATACACTAATCATAGCGGATGATTCAACTGTTTTAAGTAGCAAAACGCCTCCGAAAGTGCCTCTTTTTTTCTTGTATTAAGCCTCTACGTACAGGACATTGGTGGGATTCCACCAAGAGGCCCGGCGAAGCCGGATATAAACGGAAGCCTGGTTCAGAACAACCAGGCTTCCATAAACCTACGGAGGCGTGCTATGCAAAAGAAACTTTTGCAAAACTCCGTTAGGCAAATTGTACTCCAGCTTGGTAAGCTGTTCAACAGCCCAAAGGCGGAGATCGCTGAGAGGTGGTTAAACATTTTCTCTGCGGCAATTGCAATTGTCCTGGCGGTTAGCAAGTGCTGGCATATGATTTAGGCTAGAGCTTGCAGGCGGAA
>JAJPXW010000385.1:0-5463 GCA_021205255.1 Burkholderiales bacterium | reverse complement strand
TGCTTTCCGCCTTCTGAACAGCCAGTAGCTTATGAATTTAAAAATTTCTAGTTGTTCTTAGAAATAAATGGCTTCTGTTTGTGTTTCTCCATAAGAAGATAGAGAAATTTAGTAGCAGGTTTGAAAACAATATAGAAAATCATTCCCATATTCTGTGTTCCACCATTCCCCAAGACCAAAATAAGTAGCCGTATAGGGTTCGAAATTCGATCTTGCAAATAAAGATTATCTCAGTTGGTTTCCATCTGTTTATAATTTCTTTGTTGGCCTGCGCTTCTGGGCATTTTGGAGGCGAAGTGATTTGGCCGGAGGTATTTAAGCACTAGAGTCCCAAGGTTTTGGTTCTCGAGCGATTTTGTTAGGCGTTGTGTCCCTGGGTTAATTCCACGGACAGTTTGCGTATGGCTGTATTTAAGTCATATTGTCCGCCAGCAAGGAAAGCTCGGAATAAGAAAGGCTATATGGGAATTTGCGCATTCTTCGGGCATGCAAGCAGGCTGCGAGGAGGAAAATATGGTAACCAATGATACAAAAAGCGGTGAAGCATCTCCGGCATCGGAAAAAAAGGCTCTGTCCCGACGAGCTCAATTAATTCAGGAGATACAAGACGAGCATCTTGGCCCTCACCTGCATAAAAAGCAACAACCAGAAGCACTGGACAGTCCAGTAGAAAAGGGAAAGGGGCTATCGACTGCCATTCCTACTAAAGATCTCGAAGCCGAAAGTAGTAAGAATATAGGAGAGACGTCCGCCAGTATTACCCCCAAGCTCTACTTAGCAGATCAAACTAAGGAAGAGTTTCTTCCTGAAATAGAAGAACACGGACAGGGAAAGGGGCAGACCGTCCAGGGAGAGGAGACGGACGCAGGCAATCAACCAATTCCTTTGACGATGAGTGCCGAAATCTCTGAAAACGTCAGTGAACTAGCCAAGGACGGCCAGGAGAATGCACCTGCCGAAAACGTAAATGAGCCGCTTCTAGTCGATGAAGACAAATCTGTTACGACTGCGGCGGTGGCAGAAGAGCAGCCTCAGAAAGAAATATTAGAAAATCCTGAAAGCCAAGTATCTACAGAGATTCTGTCCCAAGCCCCTAGCGAAGGGGCTAGGGAAGAAGAACCAAGAAAGGAAGAGGAAAGGCAATTAGCTTCCTCTGTAGATTCCGTGCCTGAAGCAAAGCATCCCGATTCTATGGAAGAGCCAGAGCTGCTTCTGCCGGACGACATTCCTTCTGAGAATCCGGTCGGTGCGACAGCCGCTTCTTCTGCTGAGGAAATGCCGCAGGAAAGAAGAGTGGTAAAAGAAAGCGAATCCTCGCCTATTAATGAGGAAAAAGGCCCAGTGCCGGCACAGGGAGAGGAGGTAAGCCCTTTCCCGGCACAGGGAGCAGGTACAGCTACTGTGATAGGGGAAGCAGGGGAGACTGGAAGTTTAGCTGGACAGGAAGACATAACTCTAGTTACTGAGACTGATGAAAAACATGGCCAGAATCAAAAAAATGAGGAACTAATTGATGTCACTGGGCAGCCTCCAGATGAATTGGCGCTTCCTGACCTCAAGTCTGAAGAACTTCAGGAAGGGAAAGAGGCCCAAGCTCCTCTACTCCTGCCAGAGGACGAGATTGTGGAGGGCAAGAAAATTGAAGAGCCGGAGTCCGAGCCTGTTGCTGCTACTCTTTCTCCAGAAACAGAGGAGACTGAGAAAGAGCTTCTCCCGCTTGTAGTAGAAAATAACGAGATGGATGCCACGTTGCCTGTTCTCGTAACCACGCAAGAAGAACCCACAGAAGAAATATTCATAGCAGAGGGTGCAGAGCCAGCTGATAGGCCAAAAGAAATAGAAATAGCTAAAGCTCATGCTTCCTCAGAAGAAGACGACGAGGAGCCAAATAGTCAAGAAGAGTCCGAACCGAAAGAAGAGGACGATATCTATGCAAGGTTTATAGCTAAGTATTATGGGGAGAAATCGCAGGCTCTACAAATAGGGAAAGAAGAAGTCGGTTATCTTTTTGCAAAAGCTGATTACGACATTTTCGAGCTAATGAAAAAGGCTGTCACGGAAAATGATCCGGATGAACCGTTAGATGTGGATGCGAATCTAGTTAAACGGCCTGAACTCCTAACTCCAGTATCGGAGGATTCTGGAAAGGTCACTTATGGCGGAGAAAAGAGCGTTTTCGCTGATTATGACCATTCAATAGCAAAAGCCATTAAAGAAGGTCGGTTAGTCCAAGCACCAGTCGCAAAACCGGAAGAAAGGCAGTCTGAAGAGCATTTGTCCCTTGCAGAAGCTGGAGAAATCAACTCTACTCAAACGAGCGAAACTCAAAGCTCGCCATTAAAAGGAGAGGAAGACTTGGCCTCTGGAGAGTATCAGACGCAGAAAGAACCGGCTGTAGCAGCTTTCTCCAGCACTTTGGAAGCTTCGGGAGAGATTGCAAAGAAACCGGTTGGGAAGAGTTCGCAAGCCGTTAGCGAACCGGAGGAAATTAAAGTAGGGACGACCACGATTGAAGTTAACGGTACTCCCGTAGAAGTTAAGACATATACAGACCGTAGCGGAACCTGGAACCGGGTAAATGAAATCCTTGAAGCGGGCAACTACTCGGGAAGTAAAGACGTGCGCAAAGCGACCGGCATTCTTGCAGGATTTAAGAATCTTCGTCGGATAAGACCACGCTCTGAAGATGGAACTGAGCAAAAGCCAGAGGTCTTTGTCAACGAAGCGGGCCTTCGTAAGATGCTTGCCAAATTAGAACGTCGGGCTAAAAAGTTGGCAACTAGTGAAAAGAATACCGTTGAAGTGCAAGATCTCAAGCCCGCTAAAAATATCCAGCCTTCCTCTACTACTGCCTCTGTGGTGACGCCCAAGACGCATTTTATTGAGTTTGACTCCGAAGGCGCTCCGATTGTGAGGATGCCAACACCTGTTGGACCGAAAGGTGGAACGGCATTAGTGAAATTGGATGGAAAGGATTTTGAATTGCCAGCCATTGAGGCAGATGGAGAAGTTTGGTTTTACGTAGGCAACTTGCTTCAAGAAATTAGTTCCGGTAAAGATGCCTATCGTAGTAAAGCGATTCGCCGACGGGTTGACGATCAAAATTTGCGTCTATTTACTCGCTCAATTTTTGGGAAAGCCCCAAATAACTATCTACACATGAATAAAGCTGGGCTAAAGCAATTATTGACTTCTATTTTGTCTACTAAGCCGGTTCAAACAGCTACTCAGGTCACACCTTCTGCTCCACAGAGTAGACCTGCTGTTTCTGTTCCTCCAGTACAAGTCCAGACTATTCATCCGCAACGAGTGAGCTCTAGTGGGCCGACACCCGCAACTCAGAAAGCAGGGATAGCTACTCATGGTTTTTATAGGCCTTCTCTTAGAATCATCATTGATGATCAGCATCTCTTTGTTAGAGGCTATGAAGATCAATATATGACTTGGTACGCGACTCCTGCCATGCTCGAGTTCGCAGGCATCGTTGGTTCAGCTGAACAAAAAGCTTTTCTTGCCAAGAAAGTGGATCCAAAAGAAATTAGAGAAATTTATGAAGAATATGGTGATCGACGTCTCTTGGAGCCACATGTCAGCAGAAAAGGTCTACTTCAGCTAATCCCTGCCCTTAACGAATTTATAAAGGAATCAAGAAAACCGCAGTACCAAGCTCCATCAGTGGCTTTACCAAATGGTGCAACGGGTAGAAATACTGGTTGGATGCCTTCTAGGGCTTACGGCCCCTCGATTCCGGAAACCGAAGAGGCTCTGCGCTTTAGTAAAGAGGCTATGAATATTAACCGTAGAGATGTGACGATTCGTACCATTAAGGAAGGCAATAAAGTTTGGTATGAAGCTAAAACTCTCTTCGAAGCTGCAGGAATGCCAAATGAAGCTGAGCAGACATATTTTTTAAGTCTTATCGTGACTCCCGAGCATCAATACCGTCCAATTGGTGGAACAGGGGCTCGGGCCTTTGTTGACGAAGCTGGACTTCAGTCAATATTTGAAGCGTTAGGTACTATTTATGGTCCAAGTCAAGTTGCTTTGGCAAGTACCAATAACGAAACCGGGGAAGGTATGGGGCAGCAAAGTCAAATGCCAGGTGGTGGTTTATTAAGATTAGGCGAGACGGTTGTTGGTTTACTCGGACGTCAAGTGAATGTAAAAACTGCGATGCAAGATGGATCCGTTTGGTTTTATGCAAACGATTTGATGAATGCATTCAATCAATTTCAACAGGAAGAGGGTGGACGACTACTGGGCAGTCATGGACATACTAAATATGTTAATGCCTATGTGTCAGCGCAAAACATACGTCAAATTCAACAGAGAACAACTGGCAATGTCGGTACTAGAAAAGCCTTGCATATAAATGTTGCAGGATTGGCTGAATTAGAGCAAGCATTGTTAGCAACAAGGGCTGGTAAGGAGCCTCCGAGAGCCGAACTCGATTCGGAAACAATTTATCGGTCAGCCCAGGAGGAAGTAAATGCTATTGCGGCAAGAATACATGGAGAACAGAAAATGAAAACTCCTACTTTAAATCAGAATGAACCTGAAAGTGTTGAACCAATGGAAAATGCAACCGAGCAAGTTGCACCGGTAGAAAACATGATACAGCCTCCTGAAAACGTTCAACCAATAGTTCAGCCTGTGCCTCTACCCCCACAACCCAGCGTTCCTCCTATGCCTGCCCAACCACCTGCAGTACAAAGTTTTGCAGCCCCTCAGATGCAGGTTTCTCAGCCGCTGCAACCCGGTATGGTTCAGCCTCATACAGGAGTTCAACCATTGCCTCCACAGATGGTTAATCCTTTAACAGGTCAGCCTGTTCAAGTCATGCCGCAGTCGATGCAACCTATGGGGCAGCAGATGCCTATCCAGCAGATGCCAATTAGTTCCCAGATGCCATTGCAAAATCCCGGCATGCAATGGCCGCAGATGCCACAGGCGACCTTCCCACCTCAAGGAACGAGTTGGTCTAATCCTATGGCTCCACAACCCATGCAAGGAATGCAGCCAGTGCACGCTTCTTCGCCAACTTCAGTTGGTGAAATTTCACCAAAACAGATATATGTCCAGGATCCAGTCTATGGAACCACTGTTCCTCCAGTCCCAGCAGATGTTTTCCCGCTGTTTGGCCGTGAGATAGTGATCAGAAAGAAAATTGAGCAGGACGGAGCTTGGTACAACTATCAGGACTTATTCGATCAAATGGGCATTATGGCCGGAAGTCCTGTTATGGCTATGTTTGCCAATGTGGTCCAACAAGGAGCATTTAGGTCTGCTTTGGAACCAAGCCCATTTGGCTATAAACAGGTGAACTACGTAAATGGCATTGGAATGATTGAAATAATTAGCGAGCTCGAGCGCATGACACAAAACGTTCAGCAAACTCAGTCTCAAATGCCAATGCAGGCTGCGCCCGTTATGCCTCAGTACCAACAGGTACCTCCTGTTAGT
>JAJPXW010000075.1 GCA_021205255.1 Burkholderiales bacterium | reverse complement strand
GTCCCAGAGACATCCACTGAGCCAAACGTAAACCTTCCAAGTAATGGAGACAAAGTCGTCTTAAACTTCTTGGCTATCCCTATGAATTCAATGGACTAGTCAAAGTCCTACGTAGCTCGGAAGTCGCTCGGTTAGTAACGTAAATCTGGACGCGCAGTGCTAATTCCTGTACAGCCTCGTGCACTTTCTAGATAACTTCTAAGGAAATGGCATACTATTTTTCTCGCTACCGTTAGATTTATCTGTCCAATTACTTAGTATCAGAGAGAAAGGAATGCAATAAGTTCCGACGGCGCAATGGAGCTGGTCGACACCGAACCCAAGGTTCCGGGCTGGGGAAGCAGCCGCCGCAAAATCATTACCAGTTAGCTTTATATCCCTATCCGTCTTCTCCTTCGGGACAACCAATTCAAGAAAGAAAAATCTTTGAAAGGGCTATCTACACTAAATACATTGCACTTTCACCTTCCTTTATCTTCCTATCTGTATGGCATAATCCATTGCGGTTCTGAATACTTCAGTCTCGTTTTTGTATGGAGTTTCATGAAGCAAAACGGCAATCTAGTCGAAATCAGAGATCTATCCTTTGCCTACGGCGATAGAGAAATTCTGGACAATGTGGATCTTTCCTTCAAGGCTGGTTCTATTACAGCAATAATGGGTGCATCAGGAATGGGTAAAACAACCCTCCTTAAACTCATTGGGGGACTTCTTGCTCCACAGACAGGAACTATCACTATCGGTGGGACGAGGCTTGACGTTTCTGACAAAAAGAGTCTCTATGAACTTCGTAGAAACATGGGAATGCTCTTCCAATTTGGTGCATTGTTCACTGACCTGACGGTTTTCGAAAATGTTGCCTTTCCTTTGCGTGAGCATACAAATTTATCCGAAGAAATAATTCGAAATCTTGTACTTCTTAAACTAGATGCAGTGGGGCTTAGAGGAGCTGCCAATCTTTATCCTTCAGAAGTCTCAGGAGGAATGAGTAGAAGAATTGCATTAGCAAGAGCCGTGGCTTTGGATCCAATGCTTGTCATGTACGATGAGCCTTTTGCTGGCCTAGATCCTATATCGATGGGTGTCACTTCCCAGCTAATAAAAAAGTTAAACGATGCTCTTGGTTCGACTAGCTTGATAGTTACTCACGATGTCCAAGAAACGTTTGAGATTGCCGACTATGTTTACATCATCTCAAGCGGACAAGTAGCAGCTAAAGGCACACCCCAAGAGCTAATGCAGAGTACTGATCCATTTATCGTACAGTTCCTTAAAGGATTGCCAGACGGACCAGTTAAATTCCACTACCCCGCCGCTGCCCTTTCAACTGAGCTAGGAATGAAATCATGAATCTCCGAAACTCGATTGAAAGGCTAGGAGCTCTTGCTATCAAACTGATTCTAGACTTGGGTCAGTTTGGAATGTTCTCTCTGAGAATGTTTACAAATTTCGGTGCTGGCTTCCGTTTATATCCTTTAACAATTAAGCAGATTGTTTTTGTTGGTAATTATTCATTAGTCATTATTCTCGTAAGTTGACTCTTCGTTGGATTCGTGCTTGCACTTCAAGGTGACTATGTTTTATCAAGATATGGAAGTGAAGAAGCAGTTGGAATTATGGTGGCTCTTTCCTTGCTTCGTGAATTGGGACCAGTGGTCACTGCACTGCTTTTTGCTGGACGTGCAGGAACCTCGCTTACAGCGGAAATTGGCTTAATGAATGCCGGTGAACAACTAGCCGCTATGGAAATGATGGGAGTCGATCCTATCCGCAGAGTATTGGAACCCCGATTTCTTGCTTCGATTATTTCCATGCCTGTGCTTTCGACTCTATTTTCGGCAGTAGGCATTATTGGTGGTTGGATAGTTGCGGTTCCATTAATCGGTTTAGACAATGGATCTTTTTGGTCGCAGATGCAATCAGGCGTGGAAATTGATAGCGATATTGGGAACGGCCTAATTAAAGCCTTTATCTTCGGTATTGCTGTGGGTCTCATTGCTCTTTATGAAGGTTTTGCCGCAAAGCCCACTCCCGAAGGAGTCTCCGGAGCCACAACAAAAACAGTCGTTATATCCTCTTTAGTCATATTAGGATTAGATTTTGTTCTAACGGCTATTATGTTTACTAGTTCTTGAGTTAGTGTCCAATGCAGAGCAATAAAAAAGTAAATTTCCTTGCCGGCCTTTTTATTCTAGCCGGAGCTGTCGCACTCCTATTTCTAGCATTGCAGTCAGCTAACTTAAGTTCGTTTTCCACTTCTAAAACTTATGAAGTAAAAGCTTATTTCGATAATATCGGTGGACTCAAAGTACGGGCTCCTATTAAGAGTGCAGGAGTCACCGTTGGAAGAGTCAAAAGCGTTGCGTACGATAACGTAAAGTACGAAGCTAGGGTCATATTAGCCATCGATAGTCAATATGAGTTTCCTACAGATACCTCTGCCAAGATCCTTACAAGTGGTCTATTAGGTGAGCAATATATCGGTCTATCGCCAGGGGCAGACGAAGAGAATCTACAGGATGGTTCGCAAATTCTGATCACACAAAGTGCCGTAGTCTTAGAAAACTTAATTAGCCAATTCCTCTTTAATACGGCCGAAGCAAATAGCAAAACTTCAGAACAAGAATCTAAATAATGAAGAAGTCCAAGATTGCTTTAACCTCTACTCTTCTGGCCGGTGCATTGGCGGTAACAGGGTGTGCTCAGATACCAACGGAACAAGGAGGAGACCCAAGAGACCCATGGGAGCCTGTGAACCGATGGACGTTTGGTCTAAATCAAGGCTTTGATAAAGTAATTTTCAGACCTTTGGCTAAAGGCTATGAGTTTATTGCTCCTGAACCAGTTCGGATTGGAATTCGCGGAATATTCCGCAATACGATGGAGCCAGCCAATGCGGTTAACAGCTCTCTTCAAGGCAAAGTTGAACAGGGAATTCTTTCTCTATTTAGGCTCGTGATCAATTCAACTGTTGGAGTCGGTGGATTCTTCGATGTGGCAGCTAAAGTCGATATTCCGAGAAAAGAAACCGACTTCGGAGAGACATTAAGAGTTTGGGGAATTCCTAACGGTCCTTATATCATTATTCCTATTCTTGGTCCGTCAACGCTAAGAGATGGCCTAGGAATGATTCCAGAAGTTGCCTTGGATCCAAATACTTACATAGGAGAAGCATGGTTTACGTGGCCTTGGTGGGGCGTGAAATTCGTCACTATCAGGGCTCAATTGTTGCCGGTAACGGATTTGCTACAGCACACTGTCGATCCCTATATCGCAACACGTAACGCATATCTGCAAAACAGACAAAGTGTGATTCAGGAAGAAGAGGGCATTACGATCTTGACCCCTCAAGATCTTCTCTTGAATCCACTTGACTACGAAGATGAAGCAGAAGATGCGGAACTTATAAAAAAGGAGAAAAAAGAGTGAAAGGATTTTTATTCACTTTATTGGCTTGCCTAACTCTGGCATTTGGTGGTACTTCCTATGCAGTCGATCTGACCAGTTCACCAGATGTAATCATTGAAAAAGCGACTAATGATGTCCTTAAAGAAATTAGGACCAATCCTCAACTTAAAAAAGGTGATCCAAAAGGATTGAACCAACTCGTTGATAATTTTATCATGCCATACTGCGATTTTCCAAGGATGACGAGAATGGCAGTTGGTCCTGGCTGGAAATCGGCCACGCCTGAACAGAAAAAGGAACTTTTAGAGCTTTTCCGACAACTTCTGATCGTTGTGTATTCTGGCGCTGTAAAAGAAGCAGGCGCATACACTGTGTCCTTAGGGAACAACAAAGTTAACCCAGACGAGAAAATCGTTTTGATTCGAACCATCCTTAAAGCACCAGGCAAAGATCCAATTCAATTCGACTGGAGATTCCTTAAGGATAACCATGGTCAATGGAAAGTCTTCGATGTAAGTATTAGTGGAGTTTGGATGGTTGAAAACTACCGTAGCCAATTCGCTTCTGTTATTACCAACAAAGGGATTAATGGCCTGATCAATTCATTAAAAGAAAGGATTGCGGACAATAACAAGTGATAGTTCAGCACACCGAACTTAATTCCCGGAACGTAATGGCCGTAGACAAGGAAGTTAAAACGGCCATTACTAGCCATGATTACATCGTTGATTTATCTGCTATCGAAGAGTTTGATAGTTCGGCGATTGCAGCAGCTTTAAATTGGGTTAGAGTCGCACAATCCGAAGGCAACCAACTGCAGTTGATAAACGTGCCCGAAACGTTCTGGAAATTAGCGGATCTTTACCGGATTAGACATTTCTTAGATGTCTCAATTGCGAATAGATAAGTAGAGGGAAATTAAGACTACGCACAGAGAAGCTGGAGGTAGAAGTTCCAGCTTTTTCGATATGGGGGCACGATATAAAGTCAGGCCTATTGATTAAGCTCTCTAGAAATTTTCTTCTGGTGGAGGTTCAGTTCCTCCCTCCCCGCAGCCATAAGAATTATTGGGCTGGATTCTTGTGCTAGTTGGACTCGTTGAAGTCATAATCGCCGGACCTAGGCGATATTCGCAAACTTCACCCACTTGGGCGGAATTGAAAGTTCTTTCTCCGACTCTAAAAGTAATTTGGACACCTTTGACCATTCTTGTTGCTGGTGAAGCATAGCTAGCGGTACCAGCTCCTAAGCCTGCTCCCGCAAGAGCACCTACTGTAGCTCCAGCCGGTCCATGTCTATCGATAAAGCCTCCTATGACGCCACCAAGAATAGCTCCTATAACTGCTCCTACACCCTGGTTAACCGCTCTGTATTCCTGATTGTTAACAACGATTTTTGCTGGTTGCAGAGCAATAATGTCGACAGTTTGTACTTCCTGAGCTTGGTTTACTTGATTTGCACCATATACATTCGCTCTATATTGTTCTCCCGTTGCTTGGCATCCACCCAACGCGGCGACAAAGGCCACTAATACAACAAGCCTTGTAGAAACCATTATTAACCTCGTGAAGTAGGCGTATGCCTCTTTGATTTAAATCAATTGACAATCTAACTTTTGAATATTGGTGCATTACACCAGATAGCCATTAAATTTTACCTATTGAGATGAGAATCGAGAGGGGAGAAAAGGAAATAAAAGTTACAGGTTGCAAGCTCCGCTGATTTTCAAAACTTCTTTGCTTCCCTGAAACCCAAATTCTCGTGCTTCTGCTTTATAACAAACTATCCCTTCCCAATGACCTCCTTCAGGTGCTTTAGGGTAAATAAGTCGTGAACTTTCTGAGCCGAATCAAAAAGTCCAGGCAATCCTAAGGCAGCAACTAGTTCGCGGTCCTTCTGGTTGACATCGATCAGCGCAATTTTCCCGTTGCCGTATCTCTGTAGCTTGATATGGTTCAACTGGTGCAGCAGCGATGCTATCGAATAGAGGTCCCGCACCTGCTTTGGAATTTTCCTTGAACCTGGCTGCGGCAAAGGCATCCAGTTCTTCATGCGGGTTCTCAGTGTGGTCAGCACGTCCAGACCGGTAAATATGGTGAGCAAGAGTCCAACCAGGGCAGGAGTCGAATGCACGCGGGTTGAGCCGGCCAGGTGCTTGAACATCAGGCCGAACACCGTCTCGACTTCGCCTCTCAGGCTGTACTTTGTTAAGGCTTCGTCCTTGCTAAGTCCTTCTACATTGCTGACCAATGCGAAGCAGCCGAAGGTCTTGCACTTCTCTTCGATAAGGTCCTCTTTTCTCCTTAGGGGCTGGCCCGGTATAGGATTGAAATAGTATTCAAGCAACTTGCTCTTGCTGTCGGCCTTGCCAGCCTCCCAGGCGCCTTCGAGGCGATGCAGCTTCTCATCGAACGCCATGGACTCGGTCATTTCCGAATTTGGATTGCGGTAGACGAAGGCATCCACGTCCGCGCTGACACCATCTGATGTAAAAGTGACCGGCTCCTTCAAGCCGTAGCAGAAGTGATGGCCGAGCAGCGTACGATAGGATCGGAACAGCTGGCCATTGGCGACAATAATTGAACTGATCTGCGCCATGCCGGTCTTCAAGGCGATGATGAAGCGCAAGCCCGCGGTATCGAGCTTGACTACGGTGGCTGCGCTGCCGAAACCCCTGTCGAAGGTGAGAATGGGGTCTTTCTCCGCCACTCCGAACGACTCCCAGATGGGCAGATAATCGTCAATAGTCTTAATGTCGGCGATATTGCCCGCGTAGGGTCTCATGCCGATGACGGAGCCCGCATCGGTGTCCAGAAGAACCGATAAGTTGATCTGCGGGCCGAACGTTCCGTTCTTTTTCTTTCCAACTTGCGATAGAGAAATTTTTCTTGAGCCGCAATCGACGCAGGTGCCGTCCAAGGCCAGCAAGTGGCCTTTGCCGAGCCTGGCGATCCTGCCTCTGGAGAGATTCATGAGAACATCCTCCTTGGAACCGATTCTCTGGAAGAACTCGGAGGCGCGGGGCGATTTCAGGCAGCCATCACCCATGAACTGCAGAATTGTGGATTCAGGACCGGCAAGATATGTCGGCTTGGACGTCACGGCGGTGTGCACGGCCATGTTAATTGCGTCCATGGTGTCTTCTGCGTTCCCGTCGAAGACGTAGTTGCCGAGATCGGCTGTCATGCCGGTCTGTTCCAAAAGCGCAAAGCAGACGGCTGTCGCTCCCACATACCGATAGACGGGCGTGAACTCGGTCACTTCGACCCTAGTGTTCGTGCAAAATGGCATTGCAGCCCCGGCGGTTGGATTTTCCAAGGTAATGTTGCAGCTATTGCTTTCGCATACGTTCGCAATTTCACCATTATGTTCGCAATCGGCATCTAGAGAAACTGTCTGGAACTGGGCTACTGGATGAATTGGGTTACTTATATTGATGTATGCTTTTTTATCTCCAGGCTCGCAATCGCCATTGATGGAAGTGTTGCAACTATCCTTATTGTTTTCAATTGCGGTTGCGTTGCCCTCTTCAATATTGGAAGTTGAATTACCGTCTTCAATATTAGTAGTGCGGAAATTGCTAGTTTCCTTTTTCTTTTCCACGGCAATTTCCTTTTCGTCTTCAGAGAAATCTACCGCAAGTGGTTCAATTCCGTGTCCGCTGTCGGCTTCCTCAATGGGTTCGATTACCGGTGATGGAGGGGGAATCTTGCGTCTTTCGCGATCCTTCTTCTCAGGGTCCCTCCAGCGCTCAAGCGGTCTCTCGTAGAAAGTCGGCTCCTTGAACCCGTAGTAGGGGTTCGGTACGAAGGCCATATTGCCTAGGTCGACCTTGCCCAAATAGTCGCGCTCCTGCTTTCGCTTTCCTCTGATGGAGAAGCAGTAGGCGAAGAACACGTAGTAGGCGCTTCTGATCTGCTGGATTTGGGCGTGGGCTGGAAGTCCGGCCACTTGGGATTTATCGATATCGCACATGTTCCGTCTCCTCGGGGTTTGCCCCTGGTGCTTTATACGTAAATTTACGTATAAAGCAATTTTGGAGGGGTGACGGAAATGGGAACTGAATTTTGTAATTGTTTTTGAAAGTATTAGGCTAGAGAGTGCTAGTTATAAAGCAGATGCACGAGAATTTGGGCTGAAATGGCACAGGTCACCAGAATGAATCTAATTTATTCGAAGCAACCAGACGAGTTTAGAGAAAACTTATCCTTGCCTTTAAATAAAACCTATGTCTACATGTCGGATTAGGCATTTAGAAATTGTTGAAAGGGAACTTGAACCTTAGAAAGCGAAACACTGCTAGCAGAAAAACATTCCTGTCCTTTCGATTAATTGGGGCTTTGAAGGCTTGATCAGGTCAGTCTAAGTTGTCTTATCGAACAACTCAAAGCCTAAAACCATTTGAAGGAGGAAGTCTCTGAGGACTTCTGTCCTCACTTAATATTGACGACACTTTTCCTCCATTGGTGGTCACTTGAAGAACCATTAAATCCCATGCAGCGCAACAAAAATCTGAAATGGATTGTCAGTCTCTTCGCTTGGACTAGTCTATTTATCGGCATGTAGCGAAATACGAGCAATATAATTTCAACAAACTTAAGTTTGTTAGAAGAATATGCCTCCGCCCCCTGCTCGTGGAAGCCTCGTCTCAAGGCTTCGTCGTTCACTAAGGATATTGAGAAAAAGCTGTACAGGTAACATCAGTTTCCTAGTTAATGCCATTGCGTTTGGCTTTGTTTGGCTTTGTTTTCCTTTAGAAAATAAGTTCTACCAAAAGTTTATCCGCAACCGCACTTTCTACTTTCCTCAAGTAAATCCGCGCCATCTGCGCCCGTTGGATTGGGTGAGGATTTTCTTTCAGGTCTTATTTCTACTTATTTTCTTTATTTCAAAAGACAAGGCATCTCAGCGGAAAAGAGGCTTTTCCATATATCGGTGGATTGCTCAATTTCGTATTTGGGCTACTCGCTTCGTTAAAAGGCTCTCCGAGAAGTTTTCCAAAGGGCTAGTAGCTGACGTTCCATCTTCTGGAGTAGGATTAAGCGGCCGTAGAAGCCTGAGACTAAAGAGAGTTCTAGCAGGCTTTCTAATCTGCATGGGGTTAATGCTTTATGTCCTCTGCATTACGCAGCCATTTAGCTTAGAAGAGCAAATCGTCTTTCTGCTTATCCTTTGGCTTATTGCCTTAGTACTATTTCAGGCAAAAACCAGATTGACGCTCTTAATGCTGATCGTGATATCAGTGATTGTTTCAAGTCGATATATCTGGTGGAGATATACGGAGACCATTAATCCAAATAGCTGGCTGAGCGTTTTCTTTTCGTGGTTGTTAATTTTTGCCGAGACTTATGCTTTTATTGTCATGTTGCTTGGATATTTCCAAGTCTGTTGGGTACTCGATAGAAAACCGACTTCACTTCCGTTAGATAAAAGTCTTTGGCCACATGTAGATGTTTTAATTCCAACTTACAACGAACCATTAGATGTCGTTAAGCCAACTGTCTATGCGGCTATGACAATGAACTGGCCAAAGGAGAAACTACATGTCCATATCCTTGATGATGGAACACGAAAAGAATTCGAGGAGTTTGCAAAAGGAGTCGGAGCAAACTACATCATTAGGCAAGAGCATAAACATGCTAAAGCTGGAAACATTAATCATGCATTGAGCCAAACACATGCAGAATTCGTTGCAATCTTCGATTGTGATCACGTACCAGTCAAGACATTCCTAACGAGGACCATGGGATGGTTCCTAAGGGATAAATCTATTGCTCTAGTTCAAACACCTCACCATTTCTATTCAAAGGATCCTTTTGAGAAGAATCTCCATTTAGGGGATACGGTTCCAAATGAGAATTCCCTCTTTCATGATTTCATTCAAAAAGGTAACGACACATGGAACTCCACTATGTTCTGTGGGTCTTGCGCAATCATGAGAAGGAAAGCTCTTGAGGAAGTTGGTGGCATCGCACTTGAAACTGTTACTGAGGATGCGCATACATCATTAAAACTAAACCGCAAAGGTTGGACATCCGCTTTCCTTAGCATCCCACTTTCCGCTGGTCTTAGTACTGAGACTTTGGCCTCTCACATAGGCCAAAGAATTAGATGGGCTCGTGGAATGATTCAGATCTTCCGTCTAGACAATCCGTTGTTTGGCAAAGGTCTGACTATCCCACAAAGGCTGTGCTTCCTCAATGCAATGATTCACTTCTTGCATGGTCTGCCTCGTATTGTCTTCCTACTAGCGCCACTGCCTTTCCTATTTGCCGATATCTACGTTATCTACGCTAGCGCCATTGCTATCTTTGTCTACTTGGTACCACATATGGTGCATGCCACGATGACGACTTACATCATCCACAAAGGTTATCGTTTCCCATTTGTCAGTGCGCTCTATGAAACAATCCTTTCCTGGTACATCTTTCTTCCGACTCTAGTAGCAATCTTTGCACCGCATAGAGGCAAATTCAACGTAACTACTAAGGGTGGAGTTATAGATAGCTCTTTTTTGGATTGGGCTGTAGCAAAACCTTATCTTTGGCTCCTGCTGTTTAACTTAGCCGGCTTCGTATGCGGCATTTATAAGATGATTGGAGCTGCTGAATATGAAATGGTAATGCTGTCTATCAACATGGGATGGATCATATATAACTTGATTATCCTCTTTGCTGCCGTTGCTGTTTCAGTGGAAAGCGTCCAGCAAAGAAAGTTCCCAAGAATTGCTGCCATTCTTCCTGTTGAACTTAAGGACGAAAAAGGAGATGTCTATAAAGCTTCGGTCTGTGCATTTTCACAAAAGGATTGCCAAGTAGCTTTTAAGAATCCTTCCTTAATGCCAAACATGAAACTTGGAGATACAGCCGAAATAACATTCGGAGCTGGAACGACAACTGCTCATACTTTCAAAGTCTTTGTTATTGGAATATTTTCTGCCGGCGTAATTGACTTCGAAATGGTTCTGCCAACTCTTAATGATGAAATGGCATATACCGAATGCACTTTTGGGACGCCAGATATCTGGATACAAAAGCAAGCCCAGATTAAAGGTTATGGAATGCTCGATGGATTTATGGCCCTTCTAAAAATGGCTCGACAGGGAGTTGATGCTTTTGTTGACTATTCGCCTAAAGGACTCGGCTGGCTATTTAAAGGAATTTCTAAGACGACAAAATGGCTTATCAGTTTTCTTCCTAGATGGCCAAAGCTTCCAATGAAAAAGAAATTCCCGGTATTCACGCCTCATCTTCCTTGGATGTAGAAAAGTTTGAGAAAGGCTACGAATATCTGAATCTAGATTAGGAACTGATTGAGCCAGCTTTCTAAAAAGAGGCTGACTCATCGGTTGTAATTCGTTAAATGGAGAGAATTAACTACTGCTGGTCTTTCAGCATCTTGGCGGCATCAATTGCAAAATAAGTCAATACACCGTCGGCTCCTGCTCTCTTAAAGCAAGTGAGCGTTTCCATGATCGTCTTCTTTTCATCAAGCCAACCGTTAATGAAGGCAGCTTTAAGCATTGCATATTCGCCACTGACCTGATAGGCAAAGGTTGGGCACATAAATTCTTGCTTTACTCTCCAAAGCACATCTAGATAAGGCATACCCGGCTTGACCATAATCATGTCAGCCCCTTCTGCGAGATCTAACCCTGCTTCCCAAAGGGCTTCATTAGTATTGGCTGGATCTTGTTGATAAATGAACTTGTTGCTCTTGCCAAGATTAGCAGCCGAGCCAACTGCGTCACGGAATGGACCGTAGTAAACGGAAGCGTACTTTGCAGAATATGCCATGATCTTGGTATGGATAAGACCCTTGGCTTCTAAAGCATCGCGAATAACTCCAATTCGGCCATCCATCATATCTGAAGGAGCAACGATATCGGCACCTGCTTCTGCGTGTGTAAGCATTTGCTTAACCAAAACTTCTATTGTCTCATCGTTGAGAATGTAACCTGTCTCATCGATTAAACCGTCCTGTCCATGAGTGGTATATGGATCAAGTGCAACATCAGTCATGATGCCAAGTTCTGGGAAATCCTTCTTCAAAGACCTAACTACACGTGGAATTAGACCGTTAGGATTGGTTGCTTCCTTTCCATCAGGCGTCTTCAGAGAAAGGTCAATAGAAGGGAAAAGAGCCATTAATGGAATACCAAGCTTTAATGTTTCTTCGGCTCTCTTGGTGAGAAGATCTAAAGAGAGACGTTCCACTCCAGGCATTGAAGGGACAGGAACACGGTTGTTTTCGCCTTCAATTACGAAAACTGGATAGATAAGATCATCTGCAGATAATCTAGTTTCACGCATCAATCTGCGAGAAAAATCATTTTTGCGCATTCTTCTCATGCGCACTGAAGGATATTTACCTAGGACTTGCATAACAAAACTAAAACTTTTAGCAAAGGAGTTTGTGAAATTGAAGTGAATGCTAATCTTTGGACTTGAAGTAAGGATTAAAGACTATAAGGTGGATTACATCAATTGAAAGTCAAGGCTTTTCACCGTCCATTTCAGTATGATAATAAACGGGCTTTTTTGATTCTTTTCCTCTTCAACTAGGCTGTTCAGGAAGGAGCCCAAGCTCTCATGGAGACAAAATTACGAATGCTTAATTCATAAACCAGCACTTGAATCACTTCTTTCTTCCGCATTACAGCAATTAGGTCTTTTATCTTACTTTGAGCTAAAAATGCCAGCAATTCTTCAGTTTCTGTCCATTAGGATTGAGGGATTTTGATCAAAACAAATAACGAAAGGCATTCTTTACAACAGATAGCCCATATTCAAAATTATCAATTGAAGAATTTGCGAGACATGGAGTTAGAAATAAAAGTTTTGCCCCTCTTATTTCTGCTCCTTATAAAC
>JAJPXW010000352.1:8654-12299 GCA_021205255.1 Burkholderiales bacterium | reverse complement strand
GTGGAAAACCAATGCCGAGATCCGAGCAGGATCCAATCGGAAGGACATATTCAAGACAAGATTACTTATCACGAACTTGCCCATCGACCAGCTAAAACCTTTACCTCACCGGATTGGTCCGGCACTGAAAACGATGAGATTCCTTATGTCGCATTCTGGCAAAACTGTCGTTTAAGGTTGCCTTGGAGAACGTTGACAGGCCGTCAGCAGTTCTATCAAGACCATAGTTGGATGAGGGCTTTTGGGCAAGCTTTCCCGCAATATCGTCCACCCGCTTATCAAAGGGCTTTACAAGGATTTCAGGACTTATCACCGAATGGTAATAAGACCATCATGCTTAATTTCATGACGGCACACCAGAAGTGGGGTATTCATTCTTCCTATTACGATAATGAAAGAATGTTGGCTCTTTCAAGAGGAGGTCCGGTCGTATGGATGAATCAAGGAGATGCGGACTCAGCAAAAATCGTCGATAACGATTGGATTGAATGCTGGAATAGTAATGGAGCGGTTGTCGCTCGTGCAATTGTTACTGCTCGTTTGCCAGCTGGCCTTTGCATTATGCAGCATGCCACTGAAAAGACCATCAATACCCCTGGCTCTGAAATTAACCATATCAGAGGTGGCGACCATAATTCCCCAACAAGAGTGGTAGTTAATCCCACCCATATGATCGGTGGCTATGCGCAACTGTCCTATGCATTTAACTACTACGGCACGATCTGTCCAAATAGAGACGACTTCGTCTGGATGAGAAAAATGAAGAAAGTCGATTGGATGGAAGTGGAAGTTAAGCAAAAGAAAAAAGCCAAAGACAAAGCTAAAACAAAAGCCAAGGAAAAGGTTGAAGCCACGCCTACGAAGGAGTCGAAATGAAGATCAAAGCCCAAATAGGAATGGTATTGAACCTTGATAAATGCATTGGCTGCCATACCTGTTCAGTGACTTGCAAAAATGTGTGGACTAATCGGCCAGGCATGGAATACGTATGGTTTAACAATGTGGAGACCAAGCCTGGCATTGGCTACCCTAAGCAATGGGAAGATCAAGCGAAATGGAAAGGCGGCTGGCAAGCTCGCCAAGGTCACATAAAGCTTAAGAGAGGAACTAGGTTCACCCTCCTTTGCGCAATTTTCTATAACGGCAAGATGCCAGGTTTTGCCGAGTACTACGAGCCTTACACGTTCGACTATCAAAACCTTCAAAAAGCGCCACGGATGACAACTTCCGTTACGGCTCAACCCGTTTCCTACATGACGGGTAAAAAAATGAAGAAGATTGTCAGTAGTGCAGCTTGGGATGACAACTTAGGTGGCACCAATGTCCTTACGGTAAAGGATGTTGACCTAAAGTCCGTAGAAAGAGAAATTTATGCGCAGTACGCCAACACTTTCATGTTCTACCTGCCGAGAATTTGTGAACATTGCTTAAATCCAGCTTGTGTAGCAAGCTGTCCGCAAGGATCTATTTATAAGCGGGAAGAAGATGGAATAGTCCTAGTGGATCAGGATAAATGCAAAGGCTGGCGCATGTGCATCTCAGGATGTCCCTATAAAAAGATCTACTACAACTGGTCTTCAGGTAAAGCTGAAAAATGCATTTTCTGTTATCCCAGAGTTGAAAGCGGAATGCCGACAGTCTGCGCTGAAACTTGCGTTGGCCGTATCCGCTATATGGGCGTAATGTTCTACGATGCAGATAAGATTAAAGAGTTAGCTGCGACAGAAAAGGAAGAGGATCTGTACGAAGCCCAGAGATTGATTTTCATGGACCCAAACGATCCAAAAGTTCAACAATTGGCCACTGAGGCTGGAATCTCCCAAGATTGGATAGAAGCCGCGCAGAAGTCGCCTATCTACAAGATGATCATGAAGTGGAAAATTGCCCTTCCACTGCATCCCGAGTACCGTACTCTTCCAATGGTGTGGTACGTACCACCCCTTTCACCGATTGCGCAAGCAGCTGATCTAAAGAAAATCGCCATGAACGGCGATATTCCAGATTTTGAAAACTTGCGTATTCCAGTCCAGTACTTAGCTAACCTTTTAACAGGTGGTAATTTGAAAGTCGTTCAAGATGTCTTGCGCCGGCTTTTAGTAGAAAGAAAAATTCTACGTAGATTCAGTACCCCACGTGGAATAAGCCAATTCTTGAAGTGCCAAATCCTTCCGGATGAACTTCAAGTAGAGCCGGAAGACAAACTCGAAGAATTAGGTTTAACGGTTGAAGATATCTGCGAGATGCATAACCTCCTAGCCATTGCCGACTATAAGGATCGGTTCGTTGTTCCTTCAGCAAACAGAAATGCCCAGGCTTCAATGCTTATGCAAGGCACTCAAGGGGCAAACTTTGGAGGAGGCAAAGATATGAGAAGAAGGGCCGATGCAATTTTTGGTGGACCAATGAGCAGAAAAATTATTCCTCTCTTTGAAGACTACAAACGCATGCCTGATAAGCACGGAGGTAATCCAAAATGAACGAACCAGTGGTTGATTACTACATTTGGCCTCATTACTTTTTCTTTCAAGTGCTTCCCTATATAGTAGCTGCAGTTTTCTTTCTAGGCTGCTTCGTTCGGTTGCTTATCTCGCCCTACACCTGGAAAAGCCAGAGTAGCGAATTTCTCAATAAGCGTGGCCTGCTGTGGGGAAGCAATCTTTTCCATATCGGAATATTGCTATTGCTGGCCGGCCATCTTTTTGGATTGTTCTTGCCAGCTCCATGGCTGGATTTAATTGGATTTACCCCGCCTGTGCACCAGATGATCGAAGTGATTGCAGGTGGTATAGCAGCGACCATTTGCGTACTTGGACTTCTAATACTTATTTTTAGAAGGTTGTTCTCTAAAAGAGTACGCGTGAATTCACGCTGGAGCGACTGGTGGGTTCTGTTAATTTTAGGACTGGCTCTTGGCTTTGGAGTCAACACTCTTATTTGGGGTGCAATTAATGACTCATCCGGCGTAACGCTCGTTGCCGCTGGCGACTATGTTCGCGACTTGTTTAGCTTCTGGAGCGATGCTTGGCGCTACACCTTAGATTTGCCTATCTGGATGAAACTCCATATGGAGTTTGGTCTGCTGGTCTTTCTTTGTGTTCCTTTTACAAGGCTGGTGCATGCATGGAGCGGTATTTTTACACCTTTCTACTTGTTCCGTCCGATGCAACTCATGCGGCTTGGAGTTTGGTTGGAAAAATAAAGCCATCACTGGCTAAGCTACTCAATTAGTTAAGAAGGCTTCCTCAAGAGGCCTTTTTTAGTTTATGACTGCACTATAAAGATTTATTTAAAAACAGCGGAAAATGATTTGGAGGGGAAATGGAGAAGCGGGGTCAATCGACTACTTTGGTCCATGCTGGGCGTGATATAGATAAGAGCTTTGGATTCGTTAACATGCCGATAGCAGGGGGCTCGACAGTCTTATATAAGTCGGCAGCTGATATGCGTAAACGCTATCAGGATCAGCTAAATGGAAACTGGGTAGATATTACTTACGGTACGGGTGGTGGCCCAACTCACCAAGCCTTCTTCAAAGCTATTAATGAACTTACTGGTGCTTGGAACCTGGGCTTTTTCTACTGGATTAGCAGGATGTGTTATTCCGTTTTTTGCCTTTGTCCAAGCAGGCGACCATGTTCTTGTGAC
>JAJPXW010000352.1:0-8644 GCA_021205255.1 Burkholderiales bacterium | reverse complement strand
GACGGATTCCGAGAACGGGACGACCCGCGAGTTCCTAAGCCATTATTTAGCAAAGCTAGGTGTTGAAGTCGAATTTTACGTACCGACTATTGGTGCGGGTATTGAAGAATTAGTAAAGCCCAACACTAAAGTTATCTTTATGGAAAGCCCAGGCTCCCATTCTTTTGAAATGCAAGATGTGCCTGCAATTGTGGAAGTCGCTAAGAAGCACAATATCTGGACCTTGATTGACAACACTTGGGCAACCCCACTGTTTTTTAATCCGCTGAAAATTGGAGTCGATGTAGAAATCCAAGCCGCCACTAAATATATAGGTGGTCACTCCGATATTTTATTAGCCACTGTTTCTTGCAATGAAAAAGCTTTTATTCCTATGATGAAGGCTGCCTACGCTTTTGGTCAATATGCATCCCCAGATACTATTTATCTTGCACATCGCGGTCTTCGTTCCATGAAAGTTAGAACAGAGGCAGTCTACAAATCGGCTAAACAAATAGTTGAATGGTTGAAGCAGCAACCTGAAGTCGAAAAAATCTTGTGGCCAGCCGATGTAAATGATCCTGGCTATGAAATCTGGAAGAGAGACTTTACTGGAGCCACTGGAGTTTTTGGTGTAAAGCTTAAAGACAGCATGACCGATGAGCAGATCGATAAGTTGCTCGACAGCGTAAAACTCTTTGGACTCGGCTATTCCTGGGGCGGATACGAAAGCCTCATGATTAGAAGTTACGGAGAAAGGTCAGAGGACACGGAAGCTCACTTCCCAAAGACAATCAGAATTTCAGTTTGTTTGGAAGATACAAATGATTTAATCCAAGACCTTAACCAGGCTTTTGAAGAGACAAGGGCTAAGCCGCAACCAGTGGACGAAGAAAAACCAAAAGAGAAAAAGAAGTTCCTTGGAATTTTCGATATCTAAGCACATTCTTTAGAGGAAATCATTATGAAATTTTGGACAATTCCTTTATTGGCATTGCTGATTTCCAATTGCTTTGCCAGTACAGAGACAGCAGTAAAAGAATGTGATGAAGCTAATAATGCAGCAAGCTGCTTTAACGCAGCACAGGCTTTTTACCAAGGAGAAGGGGTAAAAGTAGATTTTGAGAAAGCCAGGACATATGCGCAAAAAGGATGTGACCTTAAAAGTGCTCCTGCTTGCACAATTCTTGGTGTCCTTTACGCCTATGGTCAAGGTGTGGAAAAAGACTATAAGAAAGCCTTAGGAATTTTTACTGATGCCTGCAATGCCGATGAAATTGTGGCTTGTGAACAGCTCGGTCTTCTCTATGCCGATGGCAAAGGAGTGGGTAGATCCTACGACAAGGCAAGGGAGCTCTTTGAAAAGTCCTGCAATCTTGGTTGGGGTCCGGGCTGCTACCATCTAGGCGTTCTTTATGCCGAAGGACATGGGGTTACTCAATCTTATGCAAACGCTAGAGTTTTCTTTTCCAAGGGCTGTGACCAAACCGATGAACGAAGTTGTAAGGCTCTAGAGAAATTCAAGAACTCTGCCTATTAAAAAAGAACGGGTTTGTTAAATTACTGTCTATCGATAGACGTAAATGCGACGGGTCTATTTAAAGTCCGTCGCATTAGGTTCAGAAATCAAGGCTTTTCTATATAAACAAATCCGAATATCCTTCTCGGTCAACCATCGGCTTTCGGAGTGTCGTGCTCGTCCGTTTTATTAGAAGTCTGGTCTGAAAGATGCTTCCTTGGCTTTTGCTTTCGATGGGAAAGAATTTTGTCAAATAGGCTGTTTGGAATAATGCGCATAATCTTGGATAAACACCCCATCTGCCATGGAATAGTGGTGTAGCTCTTTTTTGCCAAGATCGCTTTTATTGCTCTTTCGGCAAACTCTTCCGGAGTCAAAATAAAAGGCATCTTGTAAGGATTGCCAGCAGTCAGCGGCGTCTTCACAAATCCGGGAGAGATAGTCAGTACATCGATGCCATATTTTTTCATTTCAATGCGCAGACTTTCGCAATAAGTGATGACTGCCGACTTGCTGGCGCAATATGCTTCACTGCCTGGTAGCCCTCGAATTCCTGCAACGCTAGCAATACCAACGAGAGTTCCACGCTTTCTTTCAATCATTTCCGGAAGGAATGCATGGAAAGTTGTAGCCATAGCAAGGACGTTAGTCTGGAAAACTTTATCGAACATTTCCAAATCTTCGTAATACTGCGTCTTTACTCCCATAGATATTCCAGCATCGGCTATGACGATATCTACCCCTCCACATTGCTTGTCGAACTCCCGGGCTTTCTTAATCAATTCATCTCGGTCTGTAACATCGCAAATAATTGGCGTGCAAAGATCAGGCCTAGGAAAAGTAGCTATGAGTTTCTCTAGTTTTTCTTTGTCACGAGCTACCAGACCGAGTGTTGCTCCTCTTTGTGCAAACTCTCTAGCTAAAGCAGCTCCAATTCCACTTGATGCACCGGTAATAAAGACGTTCATGTTCTTTCCTTTCGCTTTCAGAGTTTTGAAAGTCTAACAGTCGGATTGATTCACCGTTGCAAAGTTTGGTGGCCGAAAATAAAAAACCTTTGCTAATGCAAAGGTTTTTGGAAAATCGCTACTTGTTACGTTTACTTCTTAGCGCGTGCGTCACGTTCTTTCTGAATTAAGAAATCCATGACTTCGATAGCGCCTTCACGTGTTCCAACCATATGAGGAGCAGTGATGTACTTGCCATTGACAGCGTTAGTCGGAGTTCCATCAATGTGGTAGGCATTCCAAGTCTTATAGGCGCGATCTGCTTTAGTCTTAGCTGAGAAAGACTTGGCCGCTTTCAGGAATTCATCTTTATTAAGTCCCTGGCTAGCCAAATAATCCGCAATTGCTTCAAGGTTAGGCATTTCTTTACCTTCCTTGATAACAGCATTGAAGAGAATATCGTGATAGGGGTCAATCTTATTCAATGCTTCAAGAGCGTAATAGGCCTGAGAGTAATGAGCATACTTATCGTTCCAAGCAACTGGTACACGTCTGAACTGAACATCTTGAGGCAGCTTTTCAACCCATGGTTCCAGAACTTTCTCATAGGTGTAGCAATGTGGGCAGGTATAGGCAAAGAAAGTCAGAACTTCAATTTTCTGAGGATTTTGCGTTTGGACTGGGGTTGCCAGAACGGTATAGTCAACGCCTTGAACAGGCTTTTCAGCGGAAGCAAAAGAAATTGTAGGTAGCAGCAGAGCTGCAGCGGAAAGAATTTCGCGGCGATAAAGCATTTCTAGATATTGAACTTGAGTAGACCGTTAATTAAAAGTTAGGCGCAATCCTAGAGATTGCCCCTGAAGGAAAAATTAATTTAGCCTACCCCTACCAAATTGGGTTATTTAATGCGTTCTACCACTGCGGGAATAGAGTTGCCGTCCAAAATGGCCTTGATGTTATTAGCTTCAGCAGCTGTTCCATAGGGACCAAGCCTGACGCGATATACGGTGCTCCCATGATCGGAGCGCTGAATTACATGGGACTCATAGCCTAAAAAGCCAAGTGCCATACGTCTATTTTCTGCACCTTCAGCATTATTGAAAGAGCCTGCTTGAACTACAAAGCGGGAACCCTGCTCAGTCTGTATTTTGGTTTCAGCTTCCGATTCTTCCGGAGTTGGGGCTTCAACTGGAACTACTTTGCTCTTAGGGGCATTAGCTGGATTAGCCGACCCCGATGCCAGTGGGAGATTTGGATCAGGAACTTTTCCAGCAGAAAGAGGATTGATCTTTTCGCTTGGCTGGTTAACTTTGTTGACAAAGGGAATCGGGGCATTAGTGATGTAGTAGGCTGCTACACCGCAGACGGCCACGCCAACTACACCTCCGACAAGGAAGCCATAAAACCACGTTCCGAAACCGGACTTATTTGCCATAAAGTTTTCCTCAGAGCTATTCCGTGACTGGGCGGTCTAATCTTTGCGGCGCACTGACGCCAAGAATTGCAAGGCCGTTCTTAAAAACCTGCCTGACCGCAAGTAGAAGAGCAATTCTAGCATTACGAATCCTTGCATCTTCAGTCAAAACTCGCTGACTGTTGTAGAAAGAATGAAAGGCCTGGGCTAGTTCTGATAGGTAATTTACTAATAGATGAGGTGCGCCGTCTTCTGTCGCAGAAGCCAGTGTAGCGGGATAGTCTGAAAGAATATTTAGAAGCTTAGTTTCCTGTGGTGTATCCAAAGGAGAAAGGTCAAATTTCAATGCCTCTTCTTCAGTAGGGACCACATAACCTTTTTGCTTAGCCTGTTCAAAAACCGAACATATTCTTGCATGCGCATATTGCAGATAGAAAACCGGATTGTCGTCCGACTGACTTCTTGCAACATCGATATCGAGAACAAATTCCGTATCGGCTTTTCGGCTTACTAGAAATAATCTAGCGGCATCTTTTCCAATCCAGTCCAATAAGTCTCTGAGCGTTACATAAGTACCCGCACGCTTAGACATTTTTACTTCTTGACCACCTTGGAAAAGACGGATCATGGTATGAAGCATGTAGTTGGGGAAATCTTTGGGGATATTTACCCCATGAGTCTGACCCCATGCTTGGATGCCTGCCCTTACCCTAGCAGTGGTGCCAAAGTGATCGGAGCCTTGAATATTGAGGGCTCTGGTATAGCCACGGTTGAACTTATTAACGTGGTAAGCAACATCGGGAACAAAATAGGTGTAGCCACCGTCTTTTTTGCGAACTACGCGATCTAAATCATCTCCGTAGTCAGTTGCTCGAAACCAAAGAGCGCCGTCTTTTTCGTAAAGCTTCCCAGCTTTATCCATGGCTTCGACAACTTCTTCTATTTTTCCATTGGAATAGACCGAGCTTTCCAAGAAGTAGTTGTCGAAAGACACACCAAAAGCTTGCAGATCATCGTATTGCTCGTTTCTCAAAAGAGCAACTGCATATCGGCGAATATCTTCCAGATCATCCACATCGCCTTTGCTTTCAACGATCTTTCCATCAAAAGTCTGGACTGGCTCTTTCTGTAGATATTTACTAGCAATCTCCTTTACATATTCCCCACGGTATAAGCCGTCTGGAAAGACAATGACTTCTACATTTTCTGGAAGAGTCTTTTTAGCTTCCTCTATTTGATTTTTGTAGAGATCTTCATTGGAAGCAGAAGCTTTTTCGGCAACAGTAGCAGTAGCCGAAGCATTGCTTTGAGACTTATGTTTAGCTTTTGTCCCGGTATCTTTCTTTTCAATTTCAGGAAAGATTAGATGGACTTCGCCTAAGAGTTCTTTGGCACGAAGCCGGACGCTATTAGCCAGATTGGTAATCTGCATTCCTGCATCGTTGTAGTAGAACTCTCTGGTGACTTCCCAACCTTGCGAGCGGTAAAGATTAGAAAGAATATCTCCTAAAGCACCTTGCCGAGCATGCCCTAAATGCAATGGGCCGGTTGGATTGGCCGAAACATACTCAATCAGAATGGACTTATTCTTGTCTAGAGGCAGCGTCCCGAATTTCTTGTTTTCCTTAAGAATCTTAGTCACCACCGACTGACGAGCGCTATCCGACAACGTGAGGTTAATAAAACCAGGTCCGGCAATATCTATGGACTTCAGGAAGTTTGCTGAACGAGGATCTTTTAAAACTTCCTCTTTGATCTGTTCAGCAATTACTCTTGGGGGGTTATGCATTGCTTTGGCGCATTGCAATGCTGCCATGCAAGCCACATCACCATGGTCTGGATTTTTAGGACGCTCAAGAAGAACCTGAGCGTCCTCTGGCGCCCCTATGTTCTTCAATGCCTGCGAAATAACCTCTGTAATAAGTTCCTTTTGGCTGTTCAGCATGGTTTGAAGGTTTTGTTTTTAGGAGTGTTCTCTCTTATCGTAAGTAATAATGGCAAATGCCGAATGGTTGTGAATTGATTCAAAGTTTTCAGCTTCGACTTTGAATGCGAGAATGGCAGGTTCGTCAATACAACGAATAGCTACATCCCTAACGAGATCCTCTACAAATTTTGGATTTTCGTAAGCGTGTTCAGTAACGTATTTTTCATCCGTACGCTTAAGAAGTCCCCACACTGGACAAGAAGCACATTCCTCAATGAGCTTGACTTGTTTCTCAATCGGGAAGTTTGTTTCAAGTACAGCCGCTACGGAAAGTTTGGATCTCTGGTTATGGGCGCCATATTTACTAATTTCCTTGCTGCATGGACATAAGCTAGTAACTGGAGCCGTAACTTTCTGAGTAACTACAATCTTGCCGTCGTCGGCTTCAGCAGAAAGCACCACCTTATAGTTCATAGTGCTTTTCATTCCTGAAATAGGGGCAGCTTTTTCGATAAAGAATGGAAATTCAAAACGGATATGTCCTCCAGTAGATCGGAGAGAAGCAAGCATATCCTTCATTACGCCAACCATCATGACGGGAGCGAGAGGTTCATCAATACCTTCAAGCAAAGTCCAAAATCTGGACATGTGCGTACCCTTCTTGTCTCCCGGAAGAGAAACAGCGAATTCGACATCGGCAACAGTATGTTGGGAGCCTCCGAGTGATTTGACTAATACCGGAGCTTCAACACCTTTAATGCCTACTCGTTGGATAGGCAAATTTCGGCGGTCTTCCGAAGACTGGACATCCGGGAGGACCACCAGGTCTTTTTTTGTCATTTATTAATTCCTCTGGGAGGCAATTTTAGTATTGCGCTCCAAAATTGAGCCGAGATTGTACCTTGATTAGGCTCAGTAACTTTTGAGAAAATATATTGCATATGCCCAATTAGTTTAAATTTGTCGAAATTCGATACAAAATAGATTCAAGCTATATTGATCTTCGGAAAAAGCTGTCGCAAAATTTTCAATTGCTGTAAAAAGCTTGTATAACTAAGTGAATATGAATTATTCCGCTCAAAAGATCTTTATTTTGGCTGCAGGCATCTCAATAGTGGTGCTGTTAGCCATGTTTATCGTGCCAGTCTTGAGCGCGGTAGTCCTAGTGTTTCTTGGAGTCATCGGACTTTTGATGGTTTCCAAGTGGGTGGCCAACCTCTTCAATGGTGGCGAAACTCCACAGCAGCAAGCCGTATCCAATGAAGATATGCCTCGCTCTCCTTGGGCAAAGTTACCAAGGAAGTTAGCGAGAATGGCCGAAGAAGAAATAACTGAAGGGGAGATCGTGAGCGAGAAGAAAAAAGAGTAGTAAATTCCGAGGTGGGTCATGCAGAATGAAAATGCAAGAAGTGGCACAACCAAATTTCCACTTGCAGACACGAGAGCCTCTGTAGTGTGGTCAACCATCATGTTCATCTTTTCCGCTGGTGCGATTGCTTATGCGCTTATTGAATTTACGCGCGGCAACATTGGCGAATGCATGAATACAGGTGGCTTAGGGATTGTGTTTATCGGTCTAAGCTTCAGAGGGCCGGAAGTAGCGGCAATGGCGTATTTCCAAGAACCAGAAAGACGCAACGAGGCTTTAATTAAACTCCGCTTGCTTGAAAAACAAGTTCGCCCATGGCTAAGCCCTCTAGTTAGATTCGGTTGGATAGTTATGATTGCAGGCATTGCAATGCAATTAATGGCTCCTTAATGCTGTAGAATTACATATCTCGTCGATGGAGGGGTGCCCGAGTGGCTAAAGGGGGCAGACTGTAAATCTGTTGGCGCACGCCTACGATGGTTCGAATCCATCCCCCTCCACCAATATTTTTAGTCGCGTAATGCGACTTTATTTTTGTAGCGAACCACCTCTTTGGCTGTGGTTTCTTTTGTCCTTAAGAAAAGATAAAAGTGGGGCATAAATTCTTTTAGCAGATTGCATTCACTTTCATAACCAGAAAACAATTCAGACCTTTTCGCTGACAGCCTCCCTCAGAAATCCCTATTCTGAAAACTTTACTAGCCGCATATGCTAAAGAGCTACTGGGAAGTACCTAAAGATGCAAATGTCATTCATCAACTTTGGCCATTAGTGATGGGCGAGCTCTAGGCTACAGAGGAGGCTGATGCTGTTTAGCTTATAGTCTTCGCCTACGAGCAAGAGAGGAGAAATTGAGGCTTCAGCAAACTAGGAACATCCTTGCGACAATAGAGAAATAAATTTCCTATCTTCAAAGGTAATTTCCAAGCTTACAAAGTTGAAGGGGATTAAAAATATCTCAAAGGATGCTTCCTCTCATACTCTTCATCTTCCTCATCCTTTCTTCTTCCCTCTTCTACATAGCCGCAAACCGCCTCATATATCAAATCAACAAAAAATCCTTTTGCTTTATGGTCTTTTCTTCCCTCATCCCTTTTTATCGTTTCATAGGTTTTCTTAGTACGTTCCTTTAATGACCAGCTAATTCTGTCGTACGAATTTTTGAAATTTTTACAGTTTTGTACGTAATTGACGTTTTTAGATTGAGAAATATCCTGGAAAGCATCGATACTGAAAAGATACCAAAAAGAATCCGGTAGATCTGGCGCTTCCCAAATGCCCCTAGCTACATGTTCAGCTATGCAAGGATTGTCTGGCACGAATGAGGAAATATAGAAGCTTTCCTTGATAGATGCATCCCCTGTTTTCTGTTCAGCTTTCTTCCTTGTCTCTTTTACCAGAATACCAGTTGCCAGACCATCCCATTTCTTCAAGGAGGCGGTTCCTAGGAGTTTTGCTGGTAAAACTGAGATAGAGCGCATAGTTGCAG
>JAJPXW010000376.1 GCA_021205255.1 Burkholderiales bacterium | reverse complement strand
TTCCTAGAGTATGCAAAATTCAACAGAAGCAAACTAACGACATAAGTTAACAGTCCTGTGTTTCATAAGTTAATAAGTAAAATTCATAAGAAATGACGTTAAGTGACAGAAAGTATTAGATTCCTTACAATTTCCTGCAAATTTAACGGTCTGCAACACTAATTCCTGAAAGTAGCTCCTGGATTGTGTAAGAATTGCGCCTTTTTTCATTCAAACTATAGATGCAAGAAGGCGAGTCCTTAGAATTAGAAAATCCACTAATACAAAAGCTAAAGATGAGTTCCAACGAACCTACCGAACATACCGAACATACCGAAAAAGTGCCTGAGAAACTTACTAAGGGGCAGCGCAGGGAGAAGGCTATTCTCCAGAGTGCCATAGAGGCATTTGTGAAGTATGGTTATTCAGGAACCACTATTGGCAAAATAATTGAAGTTTCTGGCGGATCACGTTCGACGATTTACGCCGCTTATGGTTCAAAGCTAGGGTTATTTAAAGCAGCTGTGGAGAATCTAGTTCTCGAGGTCTACGAGGAATACACCAAGGTCTATGATCCAAAACGTCCGTGGGAAGAAGAAATGGTCGTGTTTGGCGAGATCTATCTTCGAGATATGTTGAAGCCACGTGTGGTGGCTTTGACAAGACTGATTTATTCAGAAGCCGCTAGATTTCCGCAAATTAGCGAATGGGCTTACGAAAATAGCGTTTAGCTCACTTACCTCTGCTTTGCTAAAGTTTTAGAGAACCAGATTAACCTTCCTTTTGAAAGATTAAAATAACTCTGCTTGTATTACGTCGAATCCCTGAAAGCCAATCTTTTCCAGCATGCGCTTTGCGACCCCAAATTTCACCCTGACGAATTGCAAATAAAGCGGGAAGTTAAGGAATGTGCGGCCATCATGACGCTCTATATCAAGGCTCAAATAAGTCAATCGAGCTAGCACTTTCCAGCTGCCTTTGATAACCTCCCACAAATTTTTAAGCTGATCTTTATAAGCCAATACCAATATAGTTAATGCTATCTACATTATTTGTGCAGTATTTAGTAGGCGGGTTTATCAGCCTAATTGTGATAACAAATCCGGTTTCTAAGATTCCTCTCTACATTAGCCTGACACAGGGCATGTCCTTAGGAGAAAGAAAAAAACAGGCTAACTGGGCATGCTATTACGCGGCGGCCATCATGATCATCAGCCTAGCGGCAGGAAATTTGCTATTGATATTCTTTGGAATTTCCTATGGTGCGCTAAGAATTGCCGGTGGCTTCGTCGTAGGCTTAATCGGCTACCAAATGCTTTTTGGAAGTAGAGATCAGCTTGGCGCTCCTGTTGTCCGTAGAAATAAGGAAGACTATTCATTTTTCCCACTGGCTATGCCGGGAATTAGCGGACCGGGAACTATAGCGGTCGTGATTGGTATTGCAACTGAAATTGTTGAGATTCCGGATCTAGTCGATATGGTCGGTGCTTTTGTAATGACTGGCGGCGCAATAGTCCTAACTTGCCTAGTCACCTGGGGCGTATTAAGAAGTGCCGACTATATCTCTACGCGCCTTGGCTCTTCCGGCACTCAAGTACTTACCAAGTTAATGGGATTTTTGCTTATCTGTATTGGCGTGCAATTCATCGCTTCAGGAATTAGAACCTTTATTGCTGGTTCCTGACTATATCTCTTAAGCAACTATCCAAGTCAGGACAGTTTTGAGTAGCACCACATTTTTGAAGTGCTATAACTTTTGTATGAATAAGCCATTATCGAGGCTGTCAAGCCGTTATTGAAATAGGAAAAGAAGATGGAATTATCTCAATTTACGATAGACGCATTTGCCGATCAAGTATTTAAAGGTAATCCTGCGTCAGTCTGTTTTCTCCAAAAATGGCTACCGGATACTCTTCTGCAAAATATTGCTCAGGAGAACAATCAGTCGGAAACGGCGTTTGTAGTCGAGATAGACCATCAATATCATCTTAGGTGGTTTAGTCCCGCTGGTGAAATCGACATCTGTGGCCATGGTACCCTTGCTGCCGCCTATGCTTTATTCCGTTTCGTGGAACAACATCGCCAAAGCATACGTTTTCAGACCAAAAGCGGTCCCCTTGTCGTTGTAAGAGTTGAAGACATGATTGCCATTGACTTACCCTCCTTTGCTCTTACCCAAGTTCCAGTGACTGATGAAATGGAGAAAGCCATCGGTTTCCGCCCAGTCGAAGCTTGGCTAGGCCGGGACTTAGTTTGCGTGATGGAGGACACTCCGGAAGTAATGCAGGCAAACCCAGAACCAGACAAAGTTAAAAGTCTTGATGGCGAACTTCTCCATGTAACAGCCAAGGGTACAAAATATGACTGTGTCACTCGGAGCTTTGGTCCTGAGCCAGGGCTAGTAGAGGATCCAGTATGTGGCTCTGGCCACTGTCACGTCATTCCTTTATGGTCTAAGAAATTAAATAAGAGCGATTTAGTAGCTCTACAAGCATCAAAGAGAACAGGAATACTCTCCTGTCGAACTAAAGGAGACCGGGTCTATATAGCTGGCAAGGCTTCCCTTTATGCCGAATCGAGGCTCTTTATCCCAGATGAATTGACCAAGACTAAGTAAGGTCCTATTCAGTAGCTAGGACAAATGCGCATGTTGTGAAATAGATAGGAATTGGAATTGGAGACAAAGGGAGAAGGAAGGTCGGATTAAAAGCTCTGGGGCAATCCGACCACTAGATATAGTTTATTTTTATAGATAATACGTTAGTTACCATACAGAATAAGATCAAAAATCGTTACATCGCATTGAGTTATTGGCGTAAGTGTTCATTTTCAAAGCAGATAGTGACAAACAACTCGACTTTTCGATTTAAGGAGTCTTTTCAAGCCCTCTTGGTTCCCAAACCTTAACTGCTATTTATGTCCAGAAACTCGGAAATTTAATCATTCCACTGTCACGCTCTTTGCCAGATTCCGAGGCTTATCTACATCCGTTCCACGTAAAACTGCAGTATGGTAGGCCAGAAGCTGCAGTGGCAAGACATGCAACACAGGAGACAAATCTCCGTAATTTTCTGGCATCTTGATGACGTTGATGCCATCAGCTGGTTCAACTTTGGAATCGGCATCTGCAAAAACGTACAGCACACCCTTCCTAGCGCGAACTTCCTGCATATTGCTCTTGAGCTTTTCAATGAGTTCGTCATTTGGCGCCACAGTCACTACAGGAATAGTCTGGTCAACAAGGGCAAGCGGACCGTGCTTGAGTTCTCCAGCAGGATAGCCTTCGGCATGGATGTAGCTAATTTCCTTAAGTTTAAGAGCCCCTTCAAGAGCAATTGGGTAATGGACGCCACGGCCAAGAAAGAGCGCGTTGTTCTTGCTGCTAAAGTCTTCTGCCCATAGCTTGATTTCGTCTTCCTTCTTTAAGACGTCCAGCATGGCTTCCGGCAAATGACGCAAATCCCTAATGGCTTTCTCTTCCTCTTCTTTAGTAAGTCGACCTTTCTCTTTGTTAATAGCCAGCATTAGAAGATATAAAGAGGCCAGCTGAGTTGTGAAAGCTTTTGTAGAGGCAACGCCAATTTCCACTCCGGCCCTAGTGATGTAGTGAGCCTTAGTTTCTTTAACCATGGAACTAGTTGCTACATTGCAGATCGTCATTGTCATATCCATGCCAAGGTCCTTGGCATGTCGCAATGCGGCTAACGTATCGGCTGTTTCTCCGGACTGGGAAATGGTTAAAACTAAAGTATCAGGATCAGCAACCGACTTGCGATAGCGGTATTCGCTCGCAATTTCCACTTCACATGGAATTCCTGCAGCTTCCAACCAGTAGCGTCCTACAAGTCCGGCGTAATAGCTCGTCCCACAGGCAATGATTAAAACATTTTTTAGACGTCTAAACATTTCAGGAGCCTCAAAGCCAAACATCTTGCTAGAGACTCCTTGCACGCCTTCCAAAGTTTCGGCGATTGCTCTTGGCTGCTCAAAAATTTCCTTCTGCATGAAATGCTTGTAGTCGCCTAGAGAAATTTCGGAAGAAATTTCATGGATTAGTGTTTCTTTCCGTTCAGCTGGTACGTACTTATTACCTTCTTTCTTCCAAATCTTGCAAGTTGTCGGCGTGATATCAGCAATATCGGAATCTTCCAAATAGATGTAGCGATCAGTCACTCCAGCTAACGCAAGAGGGTCGGAAGCAATGAAATTTTCATTTTCTCCAAGCGCTACTACCATTGGAGCCGCAAGACGCGAGCCACATATGCGGTTTGGTTCGTCGCTAGAGGTAACAGCAAAAGCAAAAGCGCCTTTTAATCGTAGAGTGGCTTTTTTAGTCGCTTCGCCAAGGTCTCCTTCATAAAGGCTGTGAATTAAATGCGCTATGACTTCAGTATCCGTTTGGCTAGCAAATACATATCCTTTTGCCTTTAGCTCATCGCGGAGAGATTCGTAGTTTTCAATAATTCCGTTGTGGACAACGGCAATCTTGTCATTAGAAAAAAGAGGATGGGTATTGCAGATTTCCGGTGCTCCATGGGTTGCCCAGCGAGTATGTGCGATGCCGGTCTTGCCCTTTAGATTCTCCTTTTGCGTCTGTTCAATTAACGCATGCACTCGATCTACACTACGGCATCTTTTAAGGGCACCATCATCGCCAACTGCAATGCCGCAAGAATCGTAACCGCGGTACTCAAGTCTTCTAAGGCCTTCAGTCAGAATTGGCACAATATCCCTAAAGCTGCATCCAGCCACGATCCCGCACATAACTAATTGCTCCTTTACTTCTGCTTAACGGGGCGTTTCCATGCCGGAATTACCAGATCCTTTGCTCTACGAATCATTAGTGTGCCATCTGGAACCTTCTTAGTGACGGTTGTTCCAGCTCCGACCGTAGCCCCTTTGCCAACAGTAACCGGCGCAACTAGTTGGGTTCCACTGCCGATAAAGCAATCATCACCGATAACGGTTTGATGTTTATTAGCTCCATCGTAGTTGCAAGTAATGGTTCCGGCTCCAATGTTGACTCCTGAACCCATTGTACAGTCACCGATGTAGGTGAGGTGATTGACTTTACTTGCTTTTCCAATCGTACTTTTCTTGACTTCAACAAAGTTGCCGATATGGACATTGTCTGAAAGTTCAGCTTGCGGACGTAATCTAGCGTATGGTCCAATGATGGCGTCTTGGCCAACCTTGGCTTCTACGATATGGCAAAAAGCGTCGATTCTTGTGCCATTTCCTATCGAAGAATCCTTGAGAATGCTATAAGGACCAACTGAAACGTTATTGCCTAACGTGACGTTGCCCTCGAATACGCATCCCACATCAATAAAGACATCCTTGCCACATTCGAGCTTTCCCCGGATATCAATGCGGTTTTTATCGGCTAGCCGCACGCCTTGTCGTAAAAGGTCCTCTGCAAGCTTTACTTGCAACGCCCTTTCCAGAGCGTTTTGTTGAATTCTGTCATTCACTCCTTCAGCCTCCCATCTATCACTAGCCTTGACGCTTTTTACAGGAACGTTGTCCCTGACAGCCATGGAAATGAGATCAGTAAGGTAATATTCATGTTGGCTGTTGTTGCACTCGACTTCAGAAAGCCAATCTTTGAGTTTGGCCGACGGCAGTACCATGATGCCAGTATTGATTTCCTTAATTTTTTTCTGGTCATCGCTAGCATCCTTGTCTTCGACAATTCCAACGACTTTCCCATCCTCCCGGAGAATTCTTCCATATCCTTCAGGATTCTCGAGGTCAACCGTTAAGACGCCTACGTCCTCACCTGCCTCTTCAATAAGAGACTTAAGGGTTTCAGGATTAACGAGAGGAACATCGCCATAGAGGACTAGGACTGATTCGTCAGGCTTTAAATGTTCTAGTGCCTGAATAACGGCATGGGCCGTACCCTTTTGTTCCTTTTGATGGGCATAGCAGACATCTTCGTCCTTAAAAGCCTCTTTAACCTGTTCGGCGCCATGGCCGACAACCACTACTGTCTTGCCAGACTTTTCCAGTTGATTGGTCGCGTCAAGAACCCATCTTAGAAGTGGACGGCCTCCGAGGTGTTGTAAAACTTTAGGCACGTTCGAGTGCATCCGCTTACCTTCACCAGCGGCCAAAACAACTACATTCATTTATATATTTAACCTTCTTGGTAGACGTACTTATGTTTATTCCTCTGCCAGGAAGCTACGTTCTGTTGATTCGCCTTCAATGGAAGAACAGATCCCACATACATTGCGATTCCGGCTACTACGAATCCAGTTAGCAGGGCAGGAAATTCCTCGCCGAGAGAGGTAAACGTAAGGATAGACCATACCAGGCTTCCAAAGAAGATGGAGAACCAGCAACCGACTGTAGTTGCCCTCTTCCAATACAAACCTAATGTCAATGGCCAAAAAGCACCGATCACTGGAAATTGATAGGCATTTGCTGCCAATTCATAGATAGGAGTGCCTTCCATGAAAAGAGAGTAAGCCAATACGCCAAGAGCAAATACTACAAGGGACCAACGCATTGCCTTTAATTCTGTCTTATCGGTCAATGGCATCATGTTTCTGAGCACGTTTTCAACGAACGTCGTTGTAGGTGCCAACATGGTGGCCGATGCTGTCGACATAACGGCCGACAGAACCGAACCAAAGAATACGACTCTAAGCCAAAGCGGAGTATGTTCTTTAATGAAAGTCGGAAGAATTTGCTGTGGATCCGTCCCCATCATTTGAGCAGCTTGCTCAGGCATTGCAACTGTAGCTGCAACAACGATGAACATTGGAATAGCAGCAAACATTAAGTAGAACGAACCACCGATGATTGGACCGGCAACAGCAACGTTTGCGGACTTAGCCGACATGACTCTTTGAAACACGTCCTGTTGTGGAATCGAACCGATCATCATGGTAATACCAGCCGATATCCAAAACATCCATGCTTTAAACGAAGGCTCCGGGAAAAACCGATATAGATCATGCTGAGTCGCGTAAGCATCAACTGCTTGAACTCCACCTGCTTCCCCAGCGGCGAAATAAGCGACCACGACTAAGCCCACGACAATGATGATCATCTGGATAAAGTCCGTGATTGCCACTGACCACATACCACCGAAGACCGTATAGATCAGCACGCAAATGGTTCCTACGATCATTCCCGCAGTTACGCTTACCCATCCTTCCGTCAGCAAGTGGATCACGAGGCCCAATGCCGCTACCTGTGCGGCTACCCAGCCCAAGTAGGAAAGCACTATGAAAATGGAGCAAATTAACTCGATGGAGATGCCAAAACGCCGTCTAAAGAAGTCGCCTACGGTCAACAGGTTCATTTTGTAGAGCTTGCGGGCGAAGAACATTCCCATAAGGATCAAAGCCATACTTGATCCAAATGGTTCTTCGACTACACCTTCCAGGCCATTTTTTATAAATTCGCCAGGAAGTCCCATGACCGTCTCACTACCGAACCATGTAGCGAAAGTTGCTGTCACAACCATGGCTAGCGGAAGGCTCCTACCAGCCAGCGCATAGTCCGTAGTGCTCTTTACTCTTGTTGCGGCGTAAAAACCGATAGCAACTGTGAGCAGCAGGTAAAAACCTACAAATAAAGCTAATTTCATCCCGGTCAGTCCTCTGAAAAGATGAAAAAAGAGCGACTCCGGCGTGCTTAAAGCACCCGGACTTTTGCATGGATTCTAAATATTTTTATTGGCTTGAAAGAAATGAAACTGTTGATTTCACTCAACGGGAATGAATTTTCAAGGTTAGGGATAACCTATTAAATATGAAAGGAAAACGCTGTGAACTGCTACCTGCCAGGGAAATCTTAGTAACTAATTTGGGTTTTAGACAGGCAAAGTTCACTGAAAAGACGAAGCGATGCTCGAATCAATATTCCACAAGCATCGCAAATAACTTATGTCTTCTATTAACGCTCTAATCAAATTGCGTCTATAAATTAGAGTTGGTCAAGATCATACACATGTCCTTTCCTTGCAATCTCCGCTTTCAAAGCTGTTTCGAATACTTGTGGAGTGGCGTAAAGTAAAGTTCCAATAGTGTCGGCAGTAGCTTCATGGATAAACACATCGACATTCTGTTTTTTCCAGACGGCCGTCTGTCTACCAGCCAAGGGGTTCGTGCGCATCTCAGTAGGCTCGCCATAGGAATGAGTCAAAGCTCTCCGATAGGAGTCATAGACTTCGGAAGTACTGTTACGCTGGAAAGTGAGGACTAGAAGGTTAATAGCTTTATCGTCATTATTTATGCTTTCTACGACTGCTGTTGGATTTCCAGGCAGTTTGAAACATCCAGCAGCTACGGTAGCTTTTTGATTAGCGCTAGTCACTGAACAACCTTTTGCTTTAACGGCCTGCACAAATTCCTGAATTGTGGTCTTGCCTAAAGTAACTAAACCTAGCAATGGTTTACTCTCTTCAGTCTGCGTAGGTTCCGCACCCATGGCCTGAAAAGGCATTAAAGCAAAAGCTAGAAAGGTTACGCTTAAGAATATGAAATGTGAAATGATCTTATAAGTCTTATACATGGACTACTCCTCATAACCTAACTATAAGCACATTTAAGCATTTAGTGCACAACCATGCCTAAAGCCAATAAGACAATCTATTAAGCATAAAGAGTTTTAGGGCAAATACAAATAAAAATTGCGAGAATCCTTTACCACAAATCTAGGAATGCATTAACAGTCCCAGTGGAAACTAACTGTAAGAATATTCCATTTTCTTTTTCTATTTGCATTTGCTTAGCTACGTCAAAGGGCGCCGCAGCGCCCTTCAAATGCTCTTCTATAAGCTGTGTTGAAAGAGTAGATTGGATTTTATTCCTGCTCTATACCAGCTAGAAGCCAGCCAGTACTGTCATCACGCGGTTTGACGAGATTCCATCTTTCCTTGACTTGGGCCGGTACGCCATTTTCAAGAAGGTTGCCAGTAAATAGCACGGATGCTACATACTCGGTCGGAGTTGTTTCGAAACCGGCAAGTTTGGCTTCAAGGCTTTTTACTTCGGTAACGTTAGCTCCCTTAATTTCGCGACGCATATGCGTCAAATTAATGAAAACGTCATCGGTGCAGTAATTGGCAAGACTATCCATATCGCCACTATCCCAAGCTTTTTGAAGCATGATGAAATAGGATTTGGCCATATTCAAGAAGTTCTCGACATTCAGCTCTTTTGGAACTCCCATAGTAGATGAGTCTTCAGCCGACGCATTTGCTGCAGTTGCAGTAGCAACTGAACTTGTACCTCCGTTTGCAAATTCGTCTAGCACTGAACCGGAACGCGCACCGCTGGAATATTGCGGAGTTGAATCAAAAGATGACTTTTGAGCTGGTGGTTCATCCGGACGGCTAAACGGGTTTGGGAAACCAGTACTTTGCTGACGCTGAGCCCCTCCACCTCCAGAGCTTTGTTGCAACTTCCTCGCCATAATGAACCGGAAGACCATAAAGCCGATAAGGACAAGAACGATGATCATCAACACTGAACCAAAGCCATCACCAAGTCCTAGCATATGGGCCAGTGCCATAAAGCCGAGAGCGCCTGCAGCTCCGTATAGCAAACTTCTACCAATTCCTCCTTTGGCAGCCGTTGAAGCTGCGCCGGCGGCCGCACCAGCAGCTGCACCTCTAGGAGGCGTAGCCATACGTGGAGCAGTCGGTGCCTTAAAGGAACGACCGAAGTTCATACCACCACCTAACCTAGCAGCAGATGCGTCCGGAGCGGTGAATGCTATTAGAGACAGTCCAATCAGCAGAGCTACAAAAAAATTTCTCATTGAATTTCCTCTGTTATGTATGGATTAGTGTTTATATTGTCCTGTATATATGGGGTCAAAAGGTTGAATTTAAAGAAATTTCTAACCTTTTTTACATTATTTGTGTCCAATGTGGAGAGCTGTAATGCCAAATGTGAGGTTCTCCCAGCTCACATTGTGCCAACCAGCGTTCTCGATAATTTTAGCAAGAGTCTTTTGGTCGGGATGCATACGTATTGACTCCACTAAGTAACGATAGTTTTCAGGTTGTCCAACTAGATCCCCAGCTACTCTGGGCATAATCTGAAACGAATAGAAATCGTAAAGCGGAGCTAGCCACTTTGCCACTTTAGAAAATTCCAAAACTAGCAACTGACCGCCTTTTTTACATACTCTAAACATCTCCTTTAATGCCAAATCCTTATGAGTCATGTTGCGCAGCCCAAAAGTCACTGTTACAACATCAAAAGACTCATCTTTAAATGGAAGACATTCAGCATTGCATACTGAATAACACACACCTTTTAAATTTTGGCGTTCAATGCGATGCCTTCCTATGGCTAGCATCTTGGCATTGATGTCAGTGAGCACAAACTCGCCGTTTTTTATGTTACGGGCAAGACCGATGGTCATGTCGCCAGTACCCCCGGCGACATCTAAGACAACCATATTGTCTTTCACTTCTACTTTTTTGCGAGTATGTCTCTTCCATGCCCGGTGCAACCCAAAGGACAGAAGATCGTTCATCCTGTCGTACTTCGCAGCGACTTCGTCAAAAACTTCCTTGACTGCTCCGTCCTTATCGCCTTCTGGAATTAGGTAGAAACCAAAATCAGTCAGCGCCTCCTTCGGTTGAGCGACCTTGTCTTTCTTTTTCATATTGAGCGAGTTTTTATTATTTGTTATCTCAAGGGCTAGTTATTTCTGCTGGCTTGGGCACGTTGGCTTTGGCTTATCTTTATAAGGCTCATTATTGGGGTCATCTGGGTCGCGACTAGCACCGGCCGCCTTCAAATCTTCCAGGTATGAAGCCCAGAGTTCATCTTTTCTATTACCGAGATCTTCAAGCCATTCCCAAGTGTAGATACCGGAGTCATGGCCATCCGAAAAAGTCAGACGCAAGCCGTATTCACCCATTGGATCGACTTTATCAATAGTAACGTCACGTTTTCCGACTTGCAGTTTTTCTTCTCCTGGAGCGTGGCCGCGCACATCAGCCGAAGGAGAAAAAACACGGAGAAATTCATAAGTCAAAGAATACTTTGCATCTGGAAATTCAATATCTAGAACTTTCGATTTGTTATGGAAATTAATATTGGTAGGAGTAATCACAGTCAATCCTTCTAATTGTTTGAATGGTGGATTTTACCTATCTATCGTAATTTTTCTATTAAAGGCATGCCTAGGGGGTTACCACGCATGGGCAATCGCTTCTATGGAGGCTTAGTAAGGCTTTTAAGTATCTTGAACAGAGAAGGTCAATTATCCGTAAACACTTGAATTGAATAATAGGGCAAGAGTGAAATCAGAATTCAAGGTTGCTATACCTGTAGCTATTGGCCCCAAGTATTAAGGAAATAGCGGAGTTGCGATAGTTGGAAAGAACATGAAAGCAATACGCCAATTGGTGACAGCTTTCAACGCGTTTGAAAGGCTGGAAAGCAGGAGAAAAACAATTAGGACCAAAACTAAGGACTCTTCCTCGTAATGAAAAAGAGTCCTCGTTAGTTTGGACTTTAGATTTCCTTTCAATCACAGGAATCTAAAGACTTATTACGGCTATCTCCCATTTTGCGTGGGGTCTTGAAAAGCTATTCAAGTCCCTTAGCAATAGGAAGTTCGCACTTCTTTCAGGTTTCCGCTACCACTTGTCGCCTCCCTAACAAAAGGCTCAAGCATCCGTAGCAGATCAGTGCGCATTACATCGGAGCTAGCCGCTCCTAGAGGGTTTCTCATCCCACACAAGGTAGTAGTTTACACCGCTATACGTCCAGATACGACATATAAAACAGCATTCTTAAGATCTATCCTTGCTAAGGGCTATCTTGAATCTTTTTTCAAAAATCTGTTTAACCCACTAAATTTGGGAGATAGCCCTTATTACTTAGCCACTTCTATTTATCCGCCTAAGTTGCTGGTTGCGTTCCAGTAGTGGTTGTTGCAGCAGGTTCAGCAGGGGCTGGGGCTGGCGCTGGTTCTGCAGCCGGTGCCGGAGTGACTGCTTCTGGAGCTGCTAACTGTGGAGTCACAGCAACTGACTCAGGTTGAGCTGCCGGTGCTGGAGTAGCCGGTGCAGGGGCTGCTTCTGGAGCTGGCGCTGGTGCAGGAGTAGGCGCTGGGGCTGGAGCTGCGGCAGGAGCAGGAGCGGGTTCAGCAGGGGCTGGAGCTGGAGTAGGTGCTGGTGCAGGAGCTGGCGCCGCTGCTGGAGCGGGTGCGGGAGTTGCCGGAGCAGCCTGTTGATTAGCAGGTACGATCAAACCAGGAACGCCTCTGATGATGGTCATTGTCTTGAAGTCAGGCAAAGCATCTGAGGGCTTGAAGAACAGCATAAGTGCCCAACCAATTAATCCAGCAAGAATTAGGTCAAAGGCAATTGAGAAACGACCTTTCC